>JBAQMW010000169.1:0-11704 GCA_049303155.1 Thermodesulfobacteriota bacterium
TCGATAAGGCGTATATTCATGATAGTCGAATCCTTTTTTATCGTTGCGCTTTTTTTCATGATTCCGAAAAAAAAGGCGCCTTCTTCGTCAAGGAGTTTTCTTAGTTCAAAAACGCCTTTTTTTGGAAGTATTACGCCTTCTTTTTCGGCGTTAATCCCTTCGGCTTCTTTTTCCACTATGGAAAGTCTGTGCCCGTCCGTTGTAATAATTTTAACCTTTGAATCCTTTTTTTCCATATAAAACCCGTTTATATTATAACGGGTTTCGTCGGTAGATACGGCAAAAGACGTTTTATCTATCATGTCTTTAAGGATTTCCGGATCTATCTTGAAAAGTTTATTTTCTTCCACCTGTGGAAATGCCGGAAATTCTTTTGACGGAAGTCCCATAATGTTAAATCTGGATTTTCCGCTTTTTATCGTAACCTTTTCGTTTTCTCCGACGGTTATATCCACTGAATTTACCGAAAGTTGTTTTATTATTTCAAAAAGTTTTCTCGCGTTTACCGTTACCGAACCTTTTTTCTTTACAATCGCCGGGCAAATGTCTTTTATGAATATTTCAAGATCCGACGCCATTATCGTAACGTTGCCCGGTCCCGCTTCGATAAAAACGTTCGCAAGTATGGGCATTGTATTTCTTTTTTCGACGATACCTTGTATTCTTTGAAGCACCTTTATAAATTCATCTCTTTCTATATTAAATTCCACGGCTCTACTCCTTTCTATATTAAATATATTTAAATAGTAGATAGTATTAAGGGGTGTTTATATGTTGATAGTAAAGAAAACCTCGCGTAAATTAAAGTTAATTCGTATTTTTTAGTTGTTGATAAAAAAAAATCTTATAAACACTTTTTACGTTTATAAAAAAGATGTCTTATATTAAATAAGATTATGCACATTAAGTCAACACGTTTAAGCAGGGGTGCCCCCTGCACCCAAAATATTTTAACTTGCTTTGTGTTATGCCTATTGTCGAGGCTTATTAATTCATTGTGCCGTCCGCAAGGACTAACCGACGCCGAGCGCACCGAGTATCTTATTTACCGCGTTTTTTAAAGACTGATTTTCCACAATTTGCTTTTCTATTTTTTTACATGCGTGTATGGCCGTGGAATGATCCTTACCGCCGAAAGAAGTTCCTATTTCCGGAAAAGAAAATTTTCCGTATTTTCTTGCCACGAACATTGCCACTTGTCTTGGCAAGGCTATTGTTTGATGACGTCTTTTGGATTTCATATCGGATTGTTTTATGTTGTAAAATTGCGCAACGGTTTTTTGAATTTCTTCCAAAGAAAGTATCTTTTCGGTTTTATCCCTGGTTAGGTTTTTAAGGGCGTCTTTGGCCATGGAAAGCGTTATATCCTGCGCGGTAAGGCTCGCGACGGCGATGATTCTGTTGAGGTACCCCTCGAGCTCTCTTATGTTTGAGGTGTTAACGGAGGCAAGCCAAAGAATTACGTCGTCCGGAAGGGTTGCACCGTCGCTTTCGGCCTTGGTTTTTAATATAGCCACCTTGGTTTCTGTGTCGGGCGGCTGGATGTCCGCCACAAGGCCCCACTCAAAGCGGCTCCGCAACCGTTCTTCTATGCCGTCTATGTCTTTGGGGAATTTGTCGCTCGTGACGACGATTTGTTTCCTTGTTTCGTAAAGGGCGTTAAAAGTATGAAAAAATTCTTCCTGGGTTCTTTCTTTTCCGGCCCAAAACTGTATGTCGTCTATTAAAAGAACGTCCACGTTGCGGAATTTTTTTCTAAACTCTCCCATTTTATGCTTGCTTACGTAACTTATGAATTCATTCATGAAACGTTCCGAGGTGTAATAATAGACGTTAGCGGACGGGTTTTCGGTCAATATCTTGTGGCCGATGGCCTGCAGGAGATGAGTTTTTCCGAGCCCGACTCCGCCGTAGATGAAAAGCGGATTGTATTTACTGCCTAAATTTTTGGATGCCGCCGAACACGCGGCGTGGGCGAATTCATTCGCCTTTCCGACGACGAAATTTTCAAAGGTATATTTAGGGTGGAGACTGCCGGTTACGGCGCCAAACGATTTTTTCTTGGAGACCGAAGCGCTTTCCTTGCTTATCGCCGCCGTTGTTTCATTATCCCCGCTGTCTTCGGATATCCGCCAGTTTAATAAAAAGTCCTTTTTTGTGTTTTTGCCGATGATATCCTGAATAAGGGGAAGATAGTGGTCTTTGAGCCATTCGAGAAAAAACCGGTTCGGCACCTCGAGCTCAATAGTGTGCTCGTCGCCGCCCGTAACCTTTATCGGCTTGAACCACGTTGCGTAGTGCTGGGGGGAAACGTGTTTTCCGGCTTCCTCCAAACAATTTTTCCAGATACCTTTTATCGTTGAATCCATGAGTATTCCAAGTCCTGCGGTTTGATTTTTATGAAAAAGATGCCGAATTTTTGACCCTTCGATAAACTCAGGGCGGGCTTTTGACCTTTTATTTTTGATTTTGCTTTTAATTCGGGTGCAGGGCTGAGCCCTGCCTCGCGATATTCACAAAGTTGTTAACAGGTGTTAATAACTTTGTTTGAAAAGAATGGTTACTTTAGCAGAGTCAAGATGGGATTTCAAGAAAAATCTGTCCTGCGGACAGCACAATGAATTAATAAGCCATCGTGGCGCGTATAACATAAACCAAGTTAAAACATTCCGGGTGCAGAGCCTGTCCCCGCAATCTTAAGCGGGGAGGTCACCCCTGCTAAAAATATTAATGTTTTTAAGTAGTTACGGATAAAGGCCGCGTAATGCCGTTGCCTCGCTGACCCTGCCGGCTCCGACTATCATGGCCGCGGTTCTCATGTCCGCGCCGGTTTTTTTGTGCGTTTCAAATACCTCTTTGAACGCCTTGGTCATGATTATTTTGAGCTTGGTCGAGACCTCGCTTTCGTCCCAGAAAAATCTTTGGAGGTCTTGCACCCATTCGAAGTAGCTCACCACCACTCCTCCGGCGTTACAGAGGATGTCCGGTATGACAAAAACGCCCCTGTCCTTTAAGATAAGGTCCGCTTCTACGGTAGTAGGGTTGTTTGCGCCTTCGGCTATTATACGCGCCTTTATGTTTGAGGCGTTTTTTTCGTTTATTTGCCCTTCGAGGGCGGCCGGTATAAGCACGTCCATTTTTTTCAATATAAGTTCTTCGACCGGCAGTTCCTCACCGCCTTTAAAACCTCTTATTGAGCGGGTTTCTTTTTTATGGGCGAGAAGGGCTTTTATGTCAAGACCTTTGGGGTTATACACCGCGGCCTTGGAGTCCGCGGCGCCGACTATCTTCGCGCCGAGTTCGTTTAACATCTCGGCGCATATCGCCCCCACTTTTCCGATTCCTATGATGGAGACAGTGAGGCCTTCGATTTTCATGTCGAGTTCTTTTAAAGCCTCGAGGAGCGTTATGACGACCCCTTCGGACGTCGCCTTTTTTCTGCCGAGACTTCCTCCGAGGGCTATGGGTTTTCCGGTAACGACCCCGGGCACGGAATATCCTTTTATCATGGAATAGGTATCCATCATCCATGCCATGGTCTGCTCGTTCGTGTACATGTCAGGGGCCGGGATGTCGGATTCAGGGCCTATGATGAATCCGATTTCGTATGTATAACGCCGTGTCAGGCGTTCCAGCTCTTTTAGGCTCATTTTCGTGGAGTCGCAGGCGACTCCGCCCTTGGCCCCGCCGAAAGGTATGTTCGTTATGGCGCACTTCCACGTCATTATGGCCGCGAACGCGATTATTTCGTCGAGCGTAACATCCGGGTGATACCTTATCCCGCCTTTTGCCGGGCCTCTTGCGGTATTATACTGGACGCGGTAGCCGGTAAAAAACCTTACGCTCCCGTCGTCCATGGCGATTGGCACCGATACCGTGACGGAACGCTTCGGGTGCCTTAGCCTCTCATAGAGATGGTCGGGGAGTTTCAGGTATTGGTTCGCGTTTTCGAGCCTTAAGAGAACTTCTTCGAATGAACTTTTCTTTTGCGCCATAGGGGATTATCTTAATGTCGGGCAAGAGGTTTTGTCAAGGAAATTGTCCTTGCGGACGGCAAAATGAATCAATAAACCTCTGTGGTATGCATGGTAGAGCGCAAGTTAAAACATTTTTGGAGCAGTGGTCACCCTTGCCAACATTTATATTGACAAAAATCCGGCATGGTGGTAAAAATTCATTGTGCAAAAGGTGGAATCAGGAAATACAGGGAATAAAAATCCGAAAAAGTTTCTTAAGGCCGCGCTGGCAATAGCCGGGCTTTTTGTGCCTCTTTCTTTTGTATTTTATCCTTCGGTCATCTACCCTCTCGCGAGCCTTGTCATTACCGGTTGCGTCGCGCCGCAGCCTTATGAACAGCAACGCACGCCGCTTCCGGAATATCCCGACCTTTACCGGTTCCCGGATTTTAAGATACCCGAAAAGAAAAAGACCATGAGCGTTCCCCTCACCGTCGCGGTCGTAAAACCCGTGTATAACAAAGAGGCCGTCGTCATAGGCGAGGGCGGCATGACCATGGACATGCTCAAGGTCTTCAAGAGCTTCGCGAACAGTATCGGCGAGGACGTGCAGGAGCAGATAGTGGCGAAGGGCATGCTCACAAAAGGGCCTTATGACGACCTCGAGGCCATACCATACCCCGACAGAAAAGCGACGAACTTAACGGTCAGCACGCTCGTCGTTTTCAGCATCAATTACGATAGACCGAGAATAGATCAAACGCGGCCGTGGGTGCTCTTTACCGGGGAAAAAGTTGCGGTACAGCCCCAGCAAGGAACCATGCACATAGGCGCCGAGGTTTATCTTTATCTGCACGAGCCTGTTACCGGAGTCAAGATGTGGGTTAAAAAACTCGATTACGGCGTGGAGACGGTTAAGTACGGATACGCCTTCAAGAGGGGTGTGAACGAAAGATGGGTGCCGGGTTCTTCCGACGGTTGCGTTCCCGGATACACCACTTACGATTATTATGACACGGGCGAGTTTTTGTTCGACGGCAGGGTCGAGGCCTTCTCCGACAGGCTTAAGAAGATCTATCCGCAGGTAATGCAGGCGACGTGGACTTATCTCAATACCGACGAGATGATGGACCTGAATTCCAAGACTCCCGAGATCAGGGAGAAAAAGGTATATTAGTCCCGGCACGCTTCGTTAGCGCTTCTTTAAGCAACCTCCTTTTATAATGTTTCCTTTCATAGAGATACTCGGGTTAAAACTCTCGACATGGCGAATCATGGCCCTCGGAGGGGTGCTCGTTTGCTGGGCGCTTATACTCATAAGGACAAGACGCCTCGGATATTCCCCCTACGCCATATTTTCGCTCGTTCTTCTCGCTTTGCCTGTCGGCACGGCCGGAGGACATCTTTTTAATTTTCTCATACCTTACGTTACCGGCGCGGACAACGCCGAGGCAATGGAACTCTTGGGCCTTACGGTTACGGGAAGCATAATATCAACCGTCGCGTTCGGTTTCCTTTATCTTAAATACGCCCTCAAGATACCGCCCCTTCCTGTCATGGACGCGATAGCCTTTTCGCTCCCTCTGGCGATTTTTTTCGGACGCATCGGGTGTATCGCGAACGGATGTTGTTTCGGCAGGCTTGCCCCGGCGTGGGTTGAATCGTCTTTTTTGAAATACCTCGCCGTGCCGGTGGATCTTTTTATTCCTCCGAGCGTTGCGTGGTTCGCCTTTCAAAACGCCCCGGAACATTCGCACGCGTGGAACGTGCCGCTCCTTCTCATGGCTAATGCGCTCGTTACCCTCTTTACGGCCGAATATCTCTTCCGCAATAAAGAGAGGTTTTCCCTGCCGGACGGGGCTGTTTTTTTTGCCTCGTTCGTTACCTATTCCTTCGGCAGATTTTTTGCGGAGTTTTTGAGGGAAGAAAATACCATTCAAGGTTCTTTCTTTAATCCGTGGCAGGCGGTTTTGTTCATGTTTTTCGCGGCGTCCGTTATTATTTTGTTCGTTGTTTTTCGGAATAGGAAAAAAGGCGGTATGTCGTAGAAGTCGTAGGGCATGGCTTCAGCCCTGCGAGAAAGACGTAGACCTAAAGAGTTTGCCCCCGCAGGCATTAAGTTGGGGTCTGCTCTACGTAAAGACAGCCCTTTAAATTTTTTGCCGTTTTTTCACAAAAAGAGAAAAAAGAAAAACGCGCCGCTACGCCGTCCGGTATGGTATCATGACCGCAGGGCAAGGCTGAGCCCCGCGCCCACGATTTTTTAATTTGCCCTGTGCCATGTCAACCACCAAGGCTTATTAATTCATTGTGCAGTCCGCAGGCAGGCGTGACGCCTGCACCCATAATGCTTTAACTCGCGTTGCGCCATGCGCGGGGTACCCATGCAAGCATGGGTCTGGGGATTATTAATTCATCGTGCAGTCCGCAGGACGGAGAAAATCACCCGGCATGAAAGTTCTTTTCATTAATCCGAAACAGTCTCCGAACGCGATGAACTTCGCCCATTGCATGGACTTGGCCGGAGCGAAGTCCTCTCATATCCCATTAGGCCTCGCTACGCTCGCCGCCTTAACCCCGAGTTTTGCGCGGGTGGCGATACTGGACGAAAATATCGAGCCTCTTACGCCGGGGTGTGACGCGGATATAGTCGCCATCACGGGCATGCTTTCGCAGCGAAATCGTGTCTTGAAACTCGCGCGGGAATATAAGGCCATGGGTAAGCACGTCGCGATAGGCGGACCGATGACCTTCGACCTCGCGGGAGAGTGCGAAAAATACTCGGATACGGTATTTGTCGGAGAGGCCGACCTCACGTGGCCGGAGTTTATCGAGGACTTTCGCTCAGGCAGCCCGAAACGCCTGTATTCGCAGAAGGGCCGGGCGGACGTAAACAAGACCCCTCTCCCGCGTTACGATCTCCTTAAAACGCGCCTCTATGCGAGTGCCTCGATTCAGGCGACCCGCGGGTGCCCTTACAGATGCGATTTTTGCGACATACCCGTGCGCTACGGCGATGCGCCCCGCTCCAAGGACATAGGGCTCGTCATAGCGGAGTTGAAGGCAATATCGAGGCTCGGGTTCGACTCGGTCTTTTTCGTGGACGATAACTTCGCGGGAGATAAAATTTACGCAAAAAAACTTTTGAGGGAAATCGCCAAAGTCCTGCCCGCGCTTTCTCCGAGGCCGTATTTTTACACGCAGGCGACGCTCGACGTGGCCGAGGACGAAGAAATGCTCTTGCTCTTCCGGAAGGCCGGTTTTCAGAGGCTCTTTATCGGCATAGAAACCTTTGACGAGGCCTCGCTTCTTCGCCTGAATAAGGGTCATAACGCGAGGCTCGACATGGAGGCGGCGGTGAGAAGGATATCGTCTCACGGCATAACCGTGTGGGCGTCCCTTATGTTCGGTTTGGAAAACCGCGCTCCGGCCACGTTCGACGAAGAGGTAAGCCGTCTTCTCGGCGCCGGAGCGGTGCCACTTCAGGTCGGGCTTTTGCAGGCCGTGCCCGGAACCCCTCTCCATGAACGCGCCTTAAGGGAAAAGAGGTTCGTCGAGATGCCTTCCGTAATCGGCTCGGTGGCGCTTTCGGAGCCGGGCGTCAAAAGAACCACTAACCTCGTTCATGATATTTCGACCGAGAAAGACCTGAACAGCGGCCTCGCGAAAAGTCTTAAGGCTCTTTTCGAGCCCGACGCCTACGCGCGCGTTCTAATAAAAAACGCGAAGAAAAGCCCGAGGAATTTCTTTTCGTCCATGCCTCGTCTTAACGCGAATAACATTGGCGTGGTGGGACGCACCCTTTGGTATTACCTTTTCACGGCGGAGAAGCCCGCAAGAAAGATGTTTTTGAACGTCTTGAAGGGAGTGCTTTTTTCCGGCATGAGAAACGCCGACGAGGTCATCTACCACCTCGTCATATACAAGCACTTGAGAAAACATTACCTTGAACTCGCAGGGATGTGCGAGGCCCGCGGCAATGAAAATATGCCTTATTAACCCCGTTTTTCCAAGTTCTCTTTGGGATTTTTCAGGATGCAGGGACTTGAGCGGGTATGAATTCCCCTTCCCTCCTCTTTCTCTCATGACCCTCGCCGGCCTTACTCCAAACGGGCACGGCGTGAGAATCCTCGACGAAAACACGGCCTCTCTTGATTTTGACATAGACGCCGCTTTGGTCGGCATTACCGGATACCACATACAAAAGGAAAGGGCATTTGCAATAGCCGACGAGTTCAGGGAAAGGGGCGTCTACGCGGTCATAGGCGGCTCTCTCGTCAGCGAATCTACATTAGAGGAGTGTCTTCAACACGCGGACGCGGTATTTCTCGGAGAGGCCGAGCGCACGTGGCCGATTTTTCTCGCGGAATTTTCCGCAGGCCGGCCAAAGAAGATATATAAGGAAGACACCTTGGTTTCGATGAGTCTTTCACCTCTGCCGCGGTTCGAACTTGTTTCCCTTGAAAAATATTCTACCGCAATGGTCGAGACCTCGCGCGGCTGTCCTTACGGATGCGAGTTCTGCGAGATCCCCTCGCGCCTCGGAAAGTTGCCGCGTGCGAAACCAATCGAAGCGGTAATGGAAGAGGTAAAAAAACTCCATTGCCTCGGCGTTGATTCGATATTTTTCATTGACGATAATTTCATAGGCAGCAGGGAAAGAACAATAAGGCTCTTGAAGGAACTCATCGCCTTTGTAAAGTCCGTTGATTATAAAATGTATTTCACCTGCCAGTTCACCCTGAATAACGCCGTTGATACCGAACTCTTGGGGCTTTTCAGGGAGGCAAACTTCAAGCGCGTCTTCATGGGCTTGGAAACGCCCCGGTCCGAAACCCTTAAGCGCATAAATAAGAGGCAAAACCTCTCATGCGATCCGGTGAAGGCGGTTCATGCCATACTTTCGCACGGCATAATCGTATGGGGTTCTTTTATAGTGGGCTTTGACGGAGACACCCCTTCGATATTCGGCGAACAACTTAAGCTCATAGAGGATGCCAATATTCCGGTGGCGATGGTCGGGCTTCTGCAGGCGCTTCCCGGAACACCGCTTTATGAGAGGATGAAAAAGGAAGGAAGGCTGGAAGAGACCGAGGCCGGAGGCATAAGAGGCGCGCATGACGACTTGACAAGAACGAACATCGCTCCGATAGGCATGACCAAGGAAGAACTCGTTATTGGATACGAGAGGCTTATCGAAAGTATTTACGAAGAAACCGGTTTTGGTAGAAGGCTCATCGCGGCCATAAGGCGGGACGACGGATACGCAATAAAGTCAAGGGCGAGATTAAACAAGAAAAACGTCCTGTCTCTTTTAAGGATACTCCGTTATTATCTCTTAACGATTGATATCGCGCGCTCCCGGATGTTTTTGAGGGTTATGGCCGAGGTGATATTCAGACGGCCCGGAGCGGCCTTTACGGCTTTGACTCATCTCGCGGTTTATAAGCATTTTAAGGCGTTTTATCGCAAGGGGCGGGGGCGGCCCCTGAAGTAAAATCAAAAATAAAAAATCAAAGGTCAAAAATTCGGTATCTTTTTTATAAAAAGCAAACCTTAATTTTGCCCCGACCCATGCTCCGCATGGGTACCCCGACTTTTCAATATCAACACACCGGTAATACATATGCCCACGTCAAATATTATTACCTAAACAGTGCGCATTTACAGCGAAAAGTGGTGCTGGGTTGATATTTAATATTTATCGTGCCGTCCGCATGACAGGGGTTGTAAGGCTGAATAAGTTTAGCCTTACGCGGGATTTGAAAGCCCCTCCATCACTTTCGCGTATATCCCTCTTACTTCTTCCCTTTTCTTTAAGTAGTCCGATATTAATTTTTCTCCGGCATCGCCTTTATAACCCATCTTTTTGGCGAGCGAGTCCGCCTCATTGCTTTCCGCGATAAGCGTGCATATTGATTTGTCGTGCACTATCCTGAGTCTTGTTTCTATGCGGCGATAGAATTTGTACGCTCCTTCGAGCGCGTTATAATCCTTTTCCTTCAATATCCCGGCCTCGAAGAGGTTAGCGAGGGCCGTAAGGGTATTCGGTGAGCGGAGAGTTTTTTCTTTGCCGTGCTTTAAAAGAAGCGCCTGAGCGAGGAATTCGACGTCCACCATGCCGCCCTTGCCCGCTTTTATGTCGAACCGCGTCTCGGTTTCTTTCGCAATCTCGTCCTCCATTCTTTTTCTTATCCTTAAAAGTTCCGATACGTCTTCTTTCGGAAGCTCCTTCGAGTATACGATGTCCGAAAGTTCTTCCATGACATCGAGTCCGAAGCCTTTGTCCCCTGCCACGGCGCTTGCGCGCGTTAAGGCCTGCCTCTCCCAAACGCTCGCTTTTTCCCTTTGATAATCGAGGAGCGCGGCCTTTGACACTACAAGAGGCCCGGAACTCCCGGACGGACGGAGCCTCGCGTCCACGTTGAATAAAAACCCTTCGTTCGTCCGAAGAGACAAAATGCTTATCATCTTTTGCGCCGCGTGCGCGTAGAACTCGTGGTTCGAGACGACCTTTGGCCCGGAGGTCTCCGGAAAGCCCGGATTTTCGGCGTAAACGAAGATTATGTCGAGGTCGCTTCCGTAGATGAGTTCTCCTCCGCCGAGTTTTCCGAGTCCGAGGACGATAAATCTTTCGTCCCCGGGCGTTCCGTATTTTGCGACGAGTTCCTTCGTTGCCATGCCGTATGCCGTTTCCAAAGAAGCTCCCGCAAGGGAACTTATCTGAGTCGAGACGTCCTCCGAGGACAGCTCCCCTAAGAGGTCTTTCGTGCCGATGCGGAAGAGTTCCTGCTTTTTGTAGCGTCTCATGTTATCGAGGGTCTGCTCGTAATCAGCGCTTTTCACGGCAATATCTGACATTTCTCTCATAAATTCTTCTTGGGTTTTAGTCGGTCTTGCGACGTCCGCTGAAAGCAGGATGTCGAGGTTTTCGGGCTTTTCCACGAGCATGTTCGAGAGAAACGCGCTCGCTGCGAATATCTTCACGAGTTCCGTTATAAGCGGCGTATTTTCGATAAGCAACGCGTATATGCCGGCGCGAGAGCCTGCGGAGGCGATAAAACGCTCCATATTGGAAAGAGCCATGTCAGGGTCGGGCGAGGCCGAAGCCCTAAAAATAAGAAGCGGCGAAATTTTTTCAAGAAGTCCTCTTGCCTTTTGCGAAAGGTGAAGGAACGGGGAATTTCCCTTTAGCAGCAGCGCGTTTTTAAGCGCGGTTTCCGCGTCTGAAAAACCCAGGGATTTTATCGCAAAGAGTCTTTCTTTTTCAGGCGCATCGTTCGAAAGGGCCATGAAGATTCCTTCGGGAATCTCCTCTTTGAAGACGTTTTCGGATTTATAGAAAAGTCCGCGAAAGATGCCATGGATTGAATCGGTTTTTTCTTTTAACGTCTTAAGGAATTCCTCGTTCGAGGCGAAGCCCATTGTCTTCGCTATCCTTAAGACCTCTTCCGGCTTTTCCGGGAGATTTTGGGTTTGAAGCCCCTCGACCATCTGAAGCCTGTGCTCGAGGTTTCTTAAAAACACGTAGCCGCCATTAAGAGTTTCGGAGTCCTTCGCGCTCAACAAGCCTTTATCGCGGAGTTTTTCCATCGCGCGAAGAGTAGAGTTGTCTCTTATGCCGGGGTCTTTACCGCCGTATATGAGCTGCAACGCCTGGCAGAAAAATTCTATCTCCCTTATGCCGCCTCTTCCAAGCTTGACGTTTATGCAGGCGTTTTTGCCTCTTATTTGAGCGAGGTCTATTT
>JBAQMW010000170.1:0-2092 GCA_049303155.1 Thermodesulfobacteriota bacterium
TTCCATGCATGCTCACATATGCGTATGGTTGGCCCGGTTTTACCGTGCGGGTGAATGCCGTGGCGGTTTCTGTGTTGATGCCGGCCATTCTTTGGGTAACCCCGCGTTACGGAGCCGTCGGGGCGGCGTGGATATGGGTGGCGCTGAATGCGGGTCACGTAATTATCATCATTCACTTCATGCACCGCCGCTTGCTGCCCGGCGAAAAATGGCGCTGGTACGGCACGGACCTCGGCCTACCACTTACTGCCGCAGTCCTTATCGCCATGGTCTTTTGGTATTTGCAACCCGAAGTAATTTCCAGGCCGGCGGAACTGCTCTATCTCATTGCCGCGGGTCTTATCACAACAGGAGTCGCCGCCTTTGCCGCCCCGGAATTGCGCAAATCCATTATCAGGCAGATTCATATATACGGAGATTTATCCAAATGAAGAAAGTCATGGAAACCAACCTGCCCCGGATAACTACGATTATTACTACTTACCAAAGGCCCAAATTGATTAGACGTGCTATCCAGAGCGTATTAAACCAAACCTATCCATATCTTCAGGTATGTGTTTACGATAATGCCTCAGGCGACGGAACGAAGGAAGTTGTATTAAACCTGGCAAGGCAGGATAACAGAGTCAAGTACTTTTGCCATTCCGAAAATATCGGCGGATTGGCCAATCTTACTTATGGGATGTCACAGGTTCGAACCCCTTTCTTTTCGATACTTTCGGACGACGATTTCCTTCTGCCGAATTTTTACGAGGATGCCATGACGAAATTGGAAAACTACCCCGAGGCTGTTTTTTGCGCAGGCTCGACAATTATGGCCGATGAAAACGGCGAGATACTTGCTTTGTCTTTAACAGACTGGCAAGATGAAATGATTTATCCGCCCGAAGGGCTCTTGCATATGTGGGAGAAAGTCCATCCTACATGGACTACCATATTGTTTAGAAGCAAGGTTTTAAAAATAGTCGCCCCAAACCGCGATGTCTACGGACCTTTAGATGTTGAGTTCGGAATGCGGATTGCCCGGGCATACCCTTTTTATCTATTTAAAAAACCGTGCGGTGTGTTCGTAAATCATCCCGGCAATTATTCTTCGGATCTTAATTTGTATAATGATATATGGCGCGGTTGGAAGGTTATGCTGGAATATTTCTTAAACGATAAAGATTTATCCGAAGAGGCAAAAAGGCGCATTTATCATGGATGGGAAACTAACATAAAAAGACACTTATTGGGTTATATGGGAGAACGCTTGCTTAGAAAAGAACCGGTAAAAGCAGTTGAGACTGCCATGCTTTACAGGCAAAAATTCGGCTTATCTTTTCTGGTTTCAATATTATTATTTATTGCAAGGCTGGGAGAATATTCTGATTTCTGCAAATGGGCAGCCTCGATTCTTTTTAAAATCAGGAAGCGAATCAAAGGGTTTCGTACAGGAAAACTTCTTCACAAACAATACAAGATACAGCCTGAAGATATCAAAAAGTTATTTTATACTAGATAGTATAAAATAGTAGCCGGGGATTTACGGATATTTTAAGGGAAAAAAGGCAGGCCATGAAGATACTTCTCGTAAACTGCATAAATCTGGAAGAGGGGCTTCGCGCGCAGGAAGACTCGGCGGAGCATCTGGGAATCCTTTACATAGCGTCCTCTCTGAGGAGGCATTTCACGGAGAATGAACTCGAAATAAAGATTACATACGGGCCGGTCTTCGGCTCGACCCTCGACGACGAAAAGCCCGATATAGTAGGTCTCTCGTCGGTCTCGCAGAACTATCATATAGCCCAGAGATATGCGAAACTTTGTAGAGAACGAAATATCCCGGTCATAGTGGGAGGCGTTCATATATCAACGCTTCCGCACACCCTCACCGAGGACATGGATGCCGGGATTATAAACGAGGGCGAAGACGCCATAGTCGAACTCATGCGCGTCTTCATGGAAGACAAGGCCCTTACGAGGCAAAAACTCGCCGGCGTAAAGGGCATCGTTTATCATGGCGGCAATGGGCTCGTAATGACGCCGCTTCGCGAGCGCATAAAAGACCTCAATACCCTGCAAATCCCCGCCAGGGAACTCTACCACCATC
>JBAQMW010000171.1:0-3573 GCA_049303155.1 Thermodesulfobacteriota bacterium
CCCCGGAGAGGGTAGGTCTTTTTTTCTTCCTCTCCCCAAAGGGGAGAGGGTAGGGTGAGGGGGATAAAGGAGAACCGTTTCCGCAACTTCGACGTCCTTTTTTATCCTGAGGGAAAGTTCTTCCGGGTTTTTAAAACGCTCCTCATGTCTGAGCATTTTCATGAATTCGATGCGGACGATTCTATCATAAATCGTCCCTTTAAATCCAAGTATGTGCGCCTCTATGATTGTTTTCCCCCTTTTGAACGTCGGCGCGGTTCCGATATTCACGACCGCGGGGCGGCGTTTTTTCCCGATGACCGCGTAGGCCGCATAGACTCCGCTTTGGGGGAGGAGTTCGTTGTCGGTTTCGATGTTGGCGGTCGGGAATCCGAGTTTCTTTCCCACGCTCCTGCCTCTTACGACGCGCCCGATGAGAGAAAACGGGTATCCGAGAAGGCGGTTGGCCTCAGGGATACGGCCGTTTTTAACGAGTTCCCTTATCCGGGAACTGCTTACTACGGCGCCGTCTTTTTTATAGGCCGGCATGACGAAGACCTTGAAGCCGAGTGCGCTTCCGAGTTTTTTCAGGCTTTCGGCAGTGCCGAGTTTTCCTTTGCCGAACGAGAAGTCGCGGCCGATACGGACCTCTTTCGCGCGAAGCGTTTTCTTGAGCGCCTTTTCGGCGAATTCCTTCGGGTGAGTCGCGGCGAACTCTTTCGTGAAATCCGCCAGGACGAGGTAGTCCGGCTTAAGCCGCGATATCTCCTCTATCTTGCGCTCTGTCGTGGTTATGAGAGGCGGGCTTTTTTTCGGGGCTATGACCTTAAGCGGGTGGGGCTCGAACGTATAGACTATCGAGTTCCTGCCCGCCGCTTTCGCGCGCTTGACGACGCTTTTTAAAATCTTCCTGTGCCCGAGGTGCACTCCGTCGAAGTTGCCGAGCGTTACGATTGAGGAGTTTCCGCCGGGTATGGCGGTTTTTTCCTTTATTACCTTCATGCGGGAGGTTACGAGCGCCTCTTGTTTATTCTGTTTTTTCCGTCAAGAGGGAGTTCCATGTCAAGACGCCGCTTTTCTATGTCCACCTTCGTAATCTTTACCGTTACTTCCATGCCGACCTGGAATTTCCGCTTCGTTTTTTCGCCGATGAGCATGTGCTTTTTTTCCATGAACACGTAGTAGTCGTCTCTCAAGCTCGTTACGTGCACGAGCCCCTCGACGAAGTAGTCCTTGAGTTCTACGAAGAATCCGAAACTCGTTACCCCCGACACTATGCCGGGCAATACCTCGCCTGCCTTGTCTTTCATGAACTGGACCTTTTTAAGGTCAACTATCTCGCGTTCGGCCTCCATGGCGTTCCGCTCCCTCCCGGATGCGTGAGAGGTTATTTCGGGAAGAGACCCGGCAACGCGTTCCCGCACCGAAGCCGAGTATTCCTTTCTGAGGACTTTTTTGAGGAGCCTGTGGACCACGAGGTCGGGGTAGCGCCTTATGGGCGAGGTAAAGTGGGTATAGTCCTCGAACGCGAGGCCGAAGTGCCCCAAGTTTTTGTCCGAATACACGGCCTGCCTCATTGTGCGCAGCAACACGTGGTTAATAAGTTTTTCGTAAGGGGTGCCGGCAGCCGAGGCAAGAAGCCTCTGGAAGGACTTGGGAGAGGTCTTTTCATCGAGCCTTAGTCCCAATCCGGCCGCGAATTCCTTGAACTCGACTACGCTTGCCGCATCCGGCGTTTCGTGAATCCTGTAAACGAAGGGATAGTTCGCGGAACTGAAAACCTCGGCAACCGCCCTATTTGCCGCGAGCATGAATTCTTCTACTATCCTGTGGGCGACGTTCCTTTCGGATTTAACGATGTCTATGGGACGGCCTTCTATGTCTATTATTATCTGCGGCTCCGGAAGGTCGAAGTCTATCGAGCCGTCTTCCATGCGCCTCTTGAAGAGTTTAAGCGCGAGTTCTTCCATCGTCTTCAAGTCGCCCTCTATGTGGGCGTATCTCTCCGATACGGAAGGGTCTTCTTTTGTGAGAGTCTTTTTTACGTTAGTGTAGGTGAGCCTTTCCGCGCTCTTTATGACGCTTTCGTAAAAAGACGTTTTAACCTGGCCACCCTCGAAGTCGAATTCTATTTCAGCCGTCATGGTCAAGCGTTCGACGTTAGGGTTGAGGCTCGCTATGCCGTTCGATATGCGCTCCGGGAGCATGGGTATGCAGCGGTCGGGAAAGTAAACGCTCGTGCCTCTTTGATATGCCTCTTTGTCGAGTTCCGTGCCTTCTGTTACGTAGTGGCTCACGTCGGCTATGGATACGAAGAGCCTGTAGCCAAGCGCGGTTCTCTCGATTGAGACCGCGTCGTCGAAGTCCTTCGCCGTTTCTCCGTCTATGGTTACGACCGTTCGTCCCCGCAAATCCTTTCTTCCCAAGATGTCCTGGGGAAGAACTTCGGAAGGGACGTTTTTCGCCTCCCCCATGACATCCGGCGGAAACTTCCTCGGAAGCCTGTATTTTTTCGCTATGACTTCTATCTCAACGTCCGGGTCGTCGGCCCTTCCCAAGACCTCGAGGATTTTGCCGGCCGCAGGTTCGTTCCCGCAGGGCCATGCCGTTATCTCCGCCTCGACTATATCGCCGTCTTTCGCTCCGAGGCTTTGGCCCTCCGGTATCATGATGGTTGTCGTTATTTTTTCGTCGGACGGCGTTACCGATGCGCTTGCGCCGCTCACGCGGGACGCTCGAAACTTTCCGACGAGGGTTTTATTGGCCCTCGCGACTATCCGTATTATGCTTCCTTCGCGCTTGCCGCCGCTCTTGACTCCCTCCACCCGCGCCACGACCTTGTCGTTATGCATGGCGCCCTTCATCTTGCCTCTGCCCACGTAAACGTCCTCGCCTTCGGCCTCGGGGCACACGAAGCCGTATCCGTCCTGATGGCAGGAGATTACGCCCGTAACGAGGTTCATCTTGGAGGGAAGCCCGTACCGCTCGCCGCGTATCTTTACGATTTCTCCGTCCGCGAGGAGTTCCCTTACAACGCGTTTGAAGGCGTCTTTATCCGCCCTCGCGACGCCTAAGGCAACGGCGAGTTCTTTTAGAGAAAGGGGTTTGCCGGCCTTGGTCTTGAGAAATTCGATGAGAGCGATTTTTTTTGTCTGTTTGTCATTCTTCATAGAGTCTTTTTATCACATCTTTATGCCGCTCCGCCACTTTTTCTCTTTTGAGCTTCATGGTGGGGGTCATCTCCCCGCGCTCGGCCATAGGTTCTTCTATGAGGCTGAATCTTCTTATCTGTTCGAACCGGCCGAGGTCCTTCAAGCTGGTTCGAACGATTTTTTCGAAAAAGGCGCGGATCTTTTCGTTATCGCGGAGGCCGGAGGGGTCCTCATTTTTAACGCCCAAATCGCGGGCAAGGGTCTTTAGCCTTTCTATCTCAGGCGCTATGAGGGCCACGAGGTGCGGCCTGTTGTCCCCGTAAACAAGGGCTTCTTTTATATGAGGGTTTGACTTGAGGCGCGTCTCTATGAGTTGCGGGGAGATGTTCTTTCCGACCGACGTTATGATGAGGTCTTTTTTCCTGCCTGTTATGCTCAAGTA
>JBAQMW010000172.1:0-1595 GCA_049303155.1 Thermodesulfobacteriota bacterium
TCTGTAAGGAGCAGGGATAGATTATCAATAGGGGGTGAGTCATGGACAGGGAACGGTATCTTAACGAGCTTGAAGGGGAACACTCGATGATAAAAAGGCTTTTTAAGGAGATAAATCAAACGGTCGAAAGGAAGGATCCGCGCGACATCGGGTGGCTTGCGGAAAAAGTCAACGAGCTCAAGATGCTCCTTCTCGGGCACGTTTACAGGGAGGACGAGATGCTCTACAAGGATTTACGGGAGGAGGCCGTGAAGCTCGAACAAGATGCCCTCCTTCCGGCGCTGGACGTGTTCATGAAATCCATGGGCGACATATCGGCCGAGGCCATGGATTTTTTCAATAAGTACGGCGCGGCGGAGAAGATAAGGGAGAACTTCGACGGCTTCGCCTCGGAATTCGCGCGGCTTTACGAGGTAATCGAGAAGAGGGTAACGAGCGAAGAGGGAAGCCTGTTTTGCATATACAGGGCGTATTATCATTTGTAAGGTGTATCCGTAAAATAGCGATTAAAGACCTCGCTATTTTACAAACCGGCGATTTGCACGACCCACCCTATGGGGTGGGTACCCCGACTTCGTTATCAGCCGCATTTTCGCTCCTCACCGTATGGTGAATATACGGCTCGGTCGCAAAAATGGCCGTTGCCTCGTCTGTCGGCAGGGTTCCCGTTGCCGCGAAGCATTGCAACGGGAAGATGCCGGTTTTCCAAAAAATCAACGTCTATTTTTTGGGGACGATGGATAACCGCGAGATAGCCAAGATATTTCACGATATAGCCGACCTTCTCGACATAAAGAGGGAAAATCCCTTTAGGATTCGCTCCTACCGTAATGCCGCTCATACAATAGAGGGTCTTGCAATAAGCCTCGAATCCATTGTGGAGGCCGACGAGAAAAAACTCGAGGACATTCCCGGCATAGGCAAGAGCATGCACGAGAAGATAGTCGAGTTGGTCAGAACCGGCAGATGCGCCGCGCGCGAGGAACTCTTGAAAGAGATTCCTTCGGGACTGCTCGATATCTTGAATATCTCCGGCGTGGGGCATAAAAAGGCGGAGCTTCTTTATAAAGAACTCGGCATAAAGGATGTGCCTGGCCTTGAGGAGGCGGCAAGGGAGGGAAGGCTTCGTGGGCTTCCCGGCATGGGCGCGCAGAGCGAGGCGAAGCTCATAAAGGCCATAGAGAGTTATAAGAGGCTTAAAAGCGGGGGAGCGAGGCATAAGATTTCATCTGCCCTTCGGTACGCGGAGAATTATTTGAAATACATGAAAGAATCTCCGGAGGTCATCCGCGTTGAAACCGCCGGAAGCCTCAGGAGATGGAAGGAAACCATAGGGGACATAGACATTTTAGCGACGCGCGGAAAAAGCGGCACTGCCGCCATAATAGAGCGTTTCGTTGATTATTCCGAAGTCGCCGAGGTTATTGCGAAAGGCGGAACCAAGGTCTCGGTTCGGTTAAGAAATGGGCTTCAGGCGGATTTGAGGGTTGTCGAAGAAAAGAGTTTCGGCGCCGCGCTGCAGTACTTTACCGGCAGTAAAACCCATAACGTCGCTTTGAGGGAGAGGGCGGGAAAGATGGGGCTTAAGCTTAGCG
>JBAQMW010000173.1:0-2746 GCA_049303155.1 Thermodesulfobacteriota bacterium
AAAAGTTCAAGAATCTTTAAAGAACCCGCCTCGGCGCCGCGCGTCCGCGAGACGCGCGAAAAAAACGCCGCGGATTTTTAAACCCACGTTGACCCATGCTGACTGAAAGACTCGAAGAAACCGAAAAAAGATTCATGGAACTCTCGGAACTCATCACGCTTCCGGAAGTCATCTCCGAGCAGGAAAGGTTCCGGAAGTACTCCAAGGAACGCTCGGCGCTCGAAGACATCGTCGAGGCGTGGAGGGAGATCAAAAGGCTCGACTCGGAGATAAGGGAAAACAGGCTCATAATAGAAGGCAAGGACGAAGACCTGCGCTGTCTCGCAAAGGAAGAGCTGCCTATCCTTGAAAGACTGCGCGACGGCATAATATCCCGCATAAAGGTCATGCTTCTTCCCAAAGACCCTAACGACGAAAAAAACATCTTAATCGAGATACGGGCCGGAGCCGGAGGCGACGAATCCGCGCTCTTCGCGGCCGAGATATTCCGGATGTACTCGCGGTACGCCGAAAGGCGCAAATGGAAGACCGAGATATTAAGCTCCAGCCCGACCGGGGCTAACGGGTTTAAGGAAATAATCGCCATGATAGAAGGACGCGGCGCGTACTCGTTTCTCAAGTACGAAAGCGGAGTTCACAGGGTTCAGCGCGTGCCCGAAACCGAGGCTTCGGGAAGACGCCACACCTCGACTGTTACGGTAGCGGTAATGCCCGAGGCCGAAGAGGTAGAGGTGGAGGTGAAGCCCGACGAAATCCGCGTTGACACCTTCAGGGCGGGCGGGCACGGCGGCCAAAACGTCAACAAGGTCGAAACAGCGGTAAGGATGACCCATATCCCCTCAGGCATAGTGGTAAACTGTCAGGACGAAAAGAGCCAGCACAAAAACCGCCAGCAGGCCATGAAGATACTCTTAAGCCGCCTTCTCGACAAAAAGACGCGGGAGCAAAATGAAAAAATCGCGTCCGAGAGGAAGATGAAGATAGGCACGGGCGACAGGTCGGAGAAGATACGCACCTATAACTTTCCCCAGAACAGGGTTACCGACCACAGGATAGGGCTTACCCTCCACAGGCTTTCGGAGGTAATGGACGGGGATTTTCAGGAACTGACCGATAACCTCATAGCCTTTTACCAGACTGAGGCGTTGAAGGGAAAATCGGAATAAATATACACGGCGTTAACCACAGGAGATAGCAAAGCGTCAGAACAAAGCAGACCAAGGCGTTGAAGGGGCAGCGTTAAGCACGGGAGATAGCAAAGCGTCAGAACAAAGCAAACCAAGGCGCTGAAGGGGCAGCGTTAAGCACGAGAGCTAGCAAAGCGTCAGAACAAAGCAGACCAAGGCGCGACGAAGACGAGGAGTGAGGCGTATCTTTACATACGCCGCAGCGACGAGACAAGGCGCAACGCAGGTATGCAAAGTTATGACGCTTTGCATTAAAACCTATGGATAAACTCGTAATAGAAGGCGGCAACAGACTCATCGGAACGGTCGAGGTAAGCGGGGCGAAGAACTCCGTCCTGCCTCTCATGGCCGCCACGCTCCTTTGCGGCGGAGAGTTCACCCTCACGAACGTCCCCGCGTTAAAAGACATAGACACGTTCAAAAAACTCCTCATTCACATGGGTTGCGAGGTCTCCGTGGATTCGGCGCGAGGAGAACTCAAACTCGACTCATCCAACCTTTCACACCCGGACGCCCCGTACGAACTCGTAAAAACCATGAGGGCGTCGGTGCTCGTCTTAGGCCCTCTCGTAGCTCGGTATAAAAGAGCGAAGGTCAGCCTTCCGGGCGGATGCGCCATAGGGGCGCGTCCCATAAACCTGCACTTGATGGGTCTCCAAAAGATGGGGGCCGATATAACCATAGAGCACGGCTACGTCATCGTGGAGGCGAAAAAACTCAAAGGCGCGAACATCTGCTTCGACACCCAGACCGTTACGGGAACCGAAAACCTGATGCTTGCCGCGGTATTCGCGGACGGAGTAACAATGCTTGAAAACGCGGCGTTGGAGCCGGAGGTGACGGAACTCGCGAACGCCTTGAAGAAGATGGGCGCCATAATAACGGGGGCCGGCACCGATACCATAAAGATTACCGGAGTAAAAGAGCTTAAGCCAATTGAATACCGCGTCATGCCCGACAGGATAGAGGCGGGAACATTTCTCGTGGCCTCGGCAATGACGCGCGGCAACGTGCTCGTAAAAAGCCCGGGGTTTGAGAACCCTGTGGATTACCTCGACGCACTTGTGATAAAACTTAAAGAGGCCGGAGCGGAGATAACCAAGGAAAACGGCGGGGTGCGGGTCATAGGGAACTGGCCCATAACGAGCGTTGACGTAAGGACTCATCCCTATCCCGGATTTCCGACCGATATGCAGGCGCAGATGATGGCCATGATGTGCATTGGAAGCGGGCTAAGCGTAATAACGGAAACCGTGTTCGAAAACCGCTTCATGCACGTCGCCGAACTTAAGAGAATGGGCGCCGGCATAGGCGTTGAAGGGCGTAACGCCATAGTAAAAGGAACGTCGAGGATAAGCGGCGCACCCCTCATGGCGACGGATTTGCGGGCGAGCGCGTCTCTGGTACTCGCCGGCCTCGCGGCGGACGGCATAACCGATGTGTCGAGGATATACCACCTCGACAGGGGCTACGACTGTCTTGAGAAAAAACTTTCGGCCCTCGGGGCCAATATCAAAAGGGTAAGAGAATAGATTTTTTGCCATTGAGAGCCATTCGAC
>JBAQMW010000174.1:0-2202 GCA_049303155.1 Thermodesulfobacteriota bacterium
AGATACGGCTTCGCTAAAAGCACGGCAAGAAGACTCAACACCAAGAGAAGCGCCGCCAAATTGCTATATGATTCTTTTTCGCAAATCTCCATCTTCCCGCCTTTTCTTGGTTTTCTTGTCCTTGTAAAGTTTATACTCGAGGCTGTCCACAAGGGCGCGCCAGCTCGCCTCTATGACGTTTTCCGAAACCCCGACGGTTCCCCACTTATCTTTTGCGTCCCCTGATTCAACGAGCACCCTGACCTTGGCGGACGTTCCAGCGCGTCCTCCTATGACGCGCACCTTGAAATCCAAAAGCTTTACTTCCTTGAGGGACGGATAAAAGCGTTCGAGGGCTTTTCTCAAGGCCTTGTCGAGGGCGTTTACAGGGCCATCGCCTTCAGCGGCCGTGTGCTCGACGTCTTTATTAACTTCTAATTTTATGGACGCCTCGGCGCGTGGCGGCTCGCCTTCGTCTTTTTTGGAATCAACCACGCTCCAGCCATGGAGTTTAAAATACTTCCGCCTCTTGCCTAATGCCTCCTGCATCAACAACTCGAAGGAGGCCTCAGCCCCTTCGTACTGAAAACCCTCGTGTTCCAATCTCTTAAGCTCGTCCAGGACCTTCTTCACCGCCGGATCGCCGCTCTTTAAATCAACTCCATACTCCTCGGCCTTATAGAGGATGTTCGACCTGCCGGAAAGGTCGGAGACCAAAATCCTTTGGCGGTTTCCGACAAGTTCCGGGGCTATATGCTCGTAGGTCTTGGAGCTTTTAACCACCGCGCTCACGTGTATGCCTCCCTTGTGCGCAAAGGCGCTGTCCCCGACATAGGGCTGGCGTTTGCTCTCCGAGAGGTTGGCGATTTCATAGAGAAACCTCGAAGCCTCCCTGAGCCTTTTTATGTTCGCATCCGGAAGGCAATCAATCTTCATCTTAAATTTAAGCGATGGTATTATGGAGCAGAGGTCGGCGTTGCCGCACCTCTCTCCGAATCCGTTCATGGTGCCCTGCACCTGAGACGCGCCTTGCTTTACGGCGAAAAGAGAATTCGCGACCGCCATGCCCGAATCGTTATGGCAGTGTATGCCAAGTTTCGCTCCGGTCTTCCTCGCGACCTCCGCCGTAATCCTTCCGACGTCAAAGGGAAGGGCGCCGCCGTTCGTGTCGCAAAGGATAAGACAATCAGCCCCGGCATCCGTTGCCGCGCGAAGAGTCTTAAGCGCGTACGCAGGGTCGTCTTTATAACCGTCGAAGAAATGCTCGGCATCAAAGAATACCGTTCCGGTTCTTTTCTTGAGATATGAAACAGTGTCGAAAATCATGTCGAGGTTTTCTTCGAGCGGAACGCGCAGCGCCTCCGTAACCTGAAACTTCCAGCTCTTCGCGACTATCGTAACGACCGGCGTTTCGGCCTTAAGAAGGGCCTTTACGTTTTGGTCGTCCTTGGCCTTTATCCCGTGACGCCGCGTGGAGCCGAAGGCCGCGAGTTTTGAGGTCTTGAATTTTTCCTTTTTCATCTTCGAGAAAAACTCTACGTCCCTCGGATTACTGCCGGGCCAACCGCCCTCTATATAATGTATGCCAAGGGAATCGAGGGCGTGCGCTATGCGCACCTTGTCCTCGACCGAAAAATTCACGTCCTCGGCCTGCGCCCCGTCCCTTAATGTAGTGTCGTAGAGGACGACTTTATTTGGTGTTTTATCGCTCATATCGAAAAACTTCCTTACTTCTCCTCCTCGACCTCTTCCTTGCCGAGCTCAAAGACGTCGTGAAGCACCCTGACGGCGAGTTCGGTGTATTTTATGTCAACCACGCAGGAGATCTTTATCTCGGAGGTGGAAATCATCTGTATGTTCACGCCTTCTTTTGCGAGCGTTTCGAACATGAGGGACGCCACTCCGGCGTGGCTCCTCATGCCGGCGCCCACGATTGAAATCTTCGCTATGTTGGTGTCGCCTATCACGTCCCGCGCCTCGATTTCCTTGGCGACCTTTTGCACGAGTTTGAACGCCTTTTTAAAATCGTCCTTCATCACGGTGAACGTCAAATCCGTATGAGCGTCGTGAGATATGTTTTGCACTATCATGTCGACGTTTATCCCCGCCTCGGTTAGAGGACGGAAAAGTTTCGCCGCTATGCCGGGCTTATCAGGAACCCGCACAACGGAAATCTTGGCCTCGTTTTTATTATACGTGATGCCGGAAACCGCTACCTTTTCC
>JBAQMW010000175.1:0-2729 GCA_049303155.1 Thermodesulfobacteriota bacterium
TAGAGCCTGCCCCCGCAATATTAAGCGGGGGGCTGATATAAAAAGAAAATACATATTATATCAGGGCTAAAGCCCTGAGCTACGTAGAACTCGGCAACTACTCCGTCGTGAACTTCCCGGCGACCTCGTTAAGCGAATCGGCCTGCCTCGAGAGTTCTTCCGCGGCGGACGCCATGGATTCCGAGCTTGCGGTGTTTTGCTGGGTCATCTCCCTTAGTTTCTCGGTTGTCTTTACCATCTCGTTTACCCCGCCGGATTGCTCGTCCGCGGCAGAGCTTATCTCCTGCGTTATCTCGTTAAGCTTGTTCACCGCCTTGGATATCTCGTCGCATCCGGCGGCCTGCTCGCTCGTGGCCGCCCCTATCTCCTGCGAGTATCTGACGAACTCGTTTACCGCCCCGTCTATGTTTTTGAGCGCGGCCTCGACCCTCGTCGAAAGCTCTAAGGCCTTCGTTGCGGCAATGACGTTTTTCTCGACGGTCTTGACAGCATCATCTGCCTCGTGTTGTATGCCGTAGGCGAGTTCCGAGATCTCTCCGGCGCTCTTTGCGCTCCGCTCCGCTAATTTCCTCACCTCGTCCGCAACAACCGCGAAGCCCAGGCCGTGTTCTCCTGCCCGCGCGGCCTCTATGGCGGCGTTCAAGGCTAAGAGGTTGGTTTGGTCCGCGAGGTCTTCTATGACCTCGACTATCTTGCCGATATTGGCGGTCTTCTTGCCAAGGACCTTTAGCGCCTCGGCCCTGGACGCCATAACCTCGGCAACGTTTTTGACGCCTTTCGAGGACTCCACGACCGCCTCCTTGCCGGCGGCTACGATGTCTTTACTGCGAACGGCTATCTCAACGAGCCTTTTCGCGTTATCCGCGACCTTTTGTATTGACACGAGGAGTTCTTCTATGGAGGCCGAGGTCTCGGTAACCGAGGCTGATTGGCTTTGCATGCTTCCTGCGACGTTCCTGATGTTTTCGTTCATCTCGTGCATGGTGGCAGTCATCTCTTCCACCGCGCTTCCGGCGCTTTCGGAATTTCTGCTCGTCTGCTCGCTCGTCGAGGCTATCTCGGATGATGCGGCCGCCAACTGCGTCGCGCCGGCCTTTACCTCCGAAACGGCCGAGCGGAGCCCTATGGTCATCTTTTTGAAGGCGTTTCCGAGGGTGTCTTTTCCGCTTTTCGGCAGGACGTCGGCCCTTAGGTCGCCTGTGGCTATGGTTTCGGCCGTTTTTGAGACCGACTGCAGATACCCGGTCAAATCGGATAGCGACCCTGCTAAAAGGCCTATTTCGTCCTTACTTTTTACCTCTATGCGTCTCGTTACGTCGCCGTCAATTGATATTCCGTGCAGTATGTTAGCGATGTTTTTTATGGGGCTTGTGACGAGTTTTTTGACGAGGAACGCGAGTATGACGCCTATGCCGAATACGGTAGCCAGTCCGTAGAATATCCAGAGAAGCTGCTGTTTGGCTATCGCCGCATACATATCCTCGAGCGAGAGGCTTACCATGAGAACCCCTCTCGCATGGTCGCCGACGTGGCAGGCCTTGCACTTAGGGCGTCTTTCTATGGGCGCGAGATACGTGAAAAGCCTTTCGTTATTGTAGGTTTCGATGTAAGAGGAAGGCTTGGCGTTTTGCGCCTTGAAGGCTTCTATGAATTTCTTGAAGTTTTGGTCGTCTATGCCTTCGGCAAGTCTCGTGGCATCCGGATGCCCCTCGGTCCACTCGGGCTTGAGTTTCCCGTATTCCTCCTCAACCGCATTCAAGGTCTTGAAGTCTTGGAAAGCCTCCTCGCCGCTTTCCCTTATTACCTGTATGCGCCTTACTCCCTTTATGGCTTTCATGTTCTCGACCAAATGGCGCACCATGTCGGCCCGTTCGTCAAGCATGTCTTTGTATATGGTGTTGAGAAGCGGCTGGGTCAAAAGCTCGGCCGTTTGGGCCTTTTCTTTGATGAGGCCTTTTTCTCCCTCTACCAACACCTTTGATATGAGAACGATGAAGCCGATTATGGTAATGGCGATAGTTATGGAGAGTATTTTCAGCAGAAGACTTTTCCGGAGCATATTCCCCCCCCGTTAAATTTAACAAAAATCCGCTTTTAGGACAAGGGGAATCTTTTTACGCAAAGCAGGAATATTTATTTCAAGAGTTTGGAGGATTATGAGGAACGAAGCAATCTCGTGTCGGGTGTCGTCATTGCGAGCGAGTGAACCGAAGCCGCGAGCGAAGCGTGGCGGGAAGCAATCGCGTATAAGGGAGGATAAATTCCTTGAAAAAATCCTCCAATAACTTATACTTGAGAATACGAGTTGCTTGTCAAGGCTAAAGCCTTGAGCTGCCTGCGTGCGAGGGAGAGTTTAGCGTGAAGATAAGGTTCATAGTAAACCCGATATCAGGCGGCAAGGAAAAGGTCGAGGCGATAACTAACGGCGTAGCCAGAGTTTTTTCGAACGTCGACGGCATCTTCGAGATAAGGGCCACGAGGTTTCAGGGGGACGCCGTCCGTCTTTCAAGGGAGGCCGTTCTGAAGGGTTACGAGACGGTTTTCGCCTGCGGCGGGGACGGCACCATAAACGAGGTCGCCTCCGCGCTCGTCGGAACCGAAACCGTTTTGGGCATACTCCCCGTTGGAAGCGGCAACGCCCTCGCGAGGTCGCTCGGCATACCGTTCGGAACGATTGAGGCGTTCGGCCTTCCGTTAAAAGGCCGCGTGAAGGCGATTGACGCGGGGCA
>JBAQMW010000176.1:0-6122 GCA_049303155.1 Thermodesulfobacteriota bacterium
GGCAGGCTGTGAAAAATCTTAAGTATAACCTCACGCTTGACGCGGACAAGTGGGACAAGGCGGATAGCATAGGCAAGGCCAAGGTGTCGCTCCTTTATGCTTATCTTAATTACACATTTATGCCTGAACTTTCAATAGAGTTCGGCAAGAACAAGCTCCCTTATTCGAGGGTATCCCTTACCTCTTCTTCAACTCAGCTCTTGATAGAAAGGCCTGTCTCGACCGAGGCCGCGAAGAAACTCTTTGGAACCGATAATCCCTATCATCAGACTGCCCTTAAATTCGAGGGCAAGGTTGCCGAAGGTATTTTCGGCTACGCCCTTGCTCTTGCGGACGGCTGGTCTAACGGAGAGACGATACAGACCGGAAGGAAGGTTTTCAAGGCGGGGCAATTCGTAGTCGGAAGAATCGAACTCTCTCCTCCGGGCTGGATTGAGGCCAAAAAGAGCGATGCCCATCTCGGCAAAGGTCAACACCTTACTCTCGGCATAAACGTTGCGCAACAGAGTAACATCGAGTATAAGGAAAACGCCTACGACGAGGACAGGAAACTCACTGGATTCGACGTCTCGGCGCATTACGAGGGCTTTACCGGCCAGTTCGAGACAATCAATTGGATAGTGGATTCGAGCGACCCGGCTGTCGGAAAGAAAGAGCCAAAGGGTTGGTACGCTCAGGCCGGCTACTTCATAGCCGGGCTTGATATCGAGCCTGTCGCGAGGTATGAGGCCTATGATCAGGACTCAAGCGTTGCCGACAAGAAAGAGAAGACCACGACAGTGGGGCTTAACTGGTATCCGAAGGGGCATTCGCTCAAGTTAGGCATAAACAGGGCGCATACGAAATACGAAAGCGCCGTCGATCTCGCGAACGATTCCACGAAGGACGTTTATCAGGTGCAGGGCCAGTTCTACTTCTAAGGGAAGTTGAAGAATAAGTTTGTGGTCATTGCGCGGGGTACCCACGCCAAGCGGCGTGGGTCGGCGAAGCAATCTCGTTCCATAAATAAATTAGAGATTGCTTCGTCGCTTCGCTCCTCGCAATGACAACAGCGGACTTTTTCAGCATCTTGCTAAAGGAAGCCTCTTTGTGAAGGTTTTAAAGCGCTCCGTTCGCCCCATTCGACAAGTTCAGGGCGAACGGTTTTTTGTTATGGCGGCAACTTTCCCGTTTGATATATCAAGGCTGCCCCACCCTAACCCTCCCCAACGAGTGGGGAGGGGGAAAAGGTGAGAAGATTCACCATAGCCTTGAGTTACGTAACTCAACCCTTTAGGGTTGATATTTTCCCATTGCCAATGAAATCGCCTTTACGATAAATAAATGATATGATAATTTATTAAGGACGATATGGTTGGCAAGAAAAAAATACTTTTCATTTGCGTCGGAAATTCATGCAGGAGCCAGATGGCCGAGGGCTTTGCAAAGGCCTACGGAGGCAATGAGGTCAAGATAAAGAGCGCCGGCACCTGCGCCTCCGGCATAGTGCACAGGGGCGCCATACAGGCGATGAGCGAAAAGGGCATAGACATAAGCTCTCAAACCTCCGACCAGCTCACCGACGATATGATAAAGTGGGCGGACATAGTCGTAACCATGGGGTGTTGTTCCGCGGATGAACTCTGCCCGGCATCCGGTAAGGCCGAAAAGTATGACTGGCCCATAGGCGACCCGCTCGGCAGACCGTGGGAAGTCATGCAAAAAGTCAGGGACGACATAGAAGAACGCGTAAAGAAGCTTCTGGAGGATATAAAGGGTGGCCGGAAATAAACCCGTAATTCTTATCGTTGACGACGAGGCCGACATACTTACGCTTCTTTCCTATAATCTCGAAAAGTCCGGCTTTTGCGTTCACGAGGCAAAGGACGGCCCCGAGGCCATAAAGTCGGCTGCCCGCAAGACTCCCGACCTTATACTCTTGGACGTCATGCTCCCGGACATGGACGGCATGGAGGTCCTTAAAAGATTGAAGCAGGACGACAGAACCTCTCATGTCCCGGTCATAATGCTCACGGCCAAGGGCGAAGAGGTGGATAAGATAGTCGGCTTTGAACTCGGCGCCGAAGACTACGTTACGAAACCCTTTAGCCCGAGGGAACTCATCTTGAGGGTAAAGGCGGTATTAAAGAGAAAGACGCGCGCCATAACAGCGTCCTCCCGAATGGCTTACAAAGCCCTCTCCATAGACCAAGAAAGGCACAGGGTTACGGTGAATAAAATCCCCGTAGATCTTACCCACACGGAATTTAAACTCCTTAAAACCCTTTTCGAGGGCAAAGGCAGGGTGCTTTCGAGAGACTCCCTCATAGACAGGGTGCGCGGAGAAGATTGCTACGTTACGCCGCGCACCATTGACACCCACGTAAGGCGCCTTCGCGTTAAACTCAAAACGGCAGGGAAATATATCGAGACAATAAGGGGCGTGGGATATAAGTTCACGGAGGAGTAGGTGGGCGACAGCGCGATTCTAAAGGCCATAGAGAGGGAGATGCAAACTGGAGTGCTTGTTCTCGGAAGGAACGGCATTGTGCGTTACTGCAATCCCTTTTTTTCGGCGCATTTTTCTCCGACCCCGACCCATGCCGGGGTACCCATGCGGAGCATGGGTCGTGGGTACCCCGCGGATGGGTACCCCGGCGCGGAAGTCTTTAAAGGAAAAAAGATAGACGAGGTGCTTTGCGGAGCGGAACTCCTGAAGGCCGTTTACGGATTTTTGAAAAAAGGCTCCGGTAAAGGGGCCCGCAGGCGCGAGGCCGAGATAAACGAAAATAACAGGTTTTTCAAGATGCGCGCGGTTCCGCTTGATGGAAAAGAAAACCCGGGCGTGATGATATTTCTTCAGGACATAACCGACGAGAAAAGGGTCGAGGCCGTAAAAAAAGACTTCGTCGCGAACGTGTCTCACGAGCTTAGGACGCCGCTCGCGAGCATAAAGGGTTATGCCGAAACGCTCCTTGGCGGCGGCATGGACGACAAAAAGGCGCTCCGCGAATTCCTTAAGATAATAGACAAGCACGCGACGAGGATGAGTCTTTTGATAGACGACCTCTTGACCCTCTCGCGGCTCGAATCCCACCAGACGACGTTTCTTTTGGAGCGCGTGGACTTGATTGAACTCGTCCGCTCTACCACCGAGGGCCTTAAAAAGCAGGTCAAGGACAAGGGTATAACTCTTGAGATGGAATTTCAGAAGGGGCTTCCTAATGCCGTGGGCGACAGGAAAAGCCTTGAACAGGTCATGGTGAACCTCTTCGATAACGCCATAAAATACACACAGCAAGGCGGGATGGTTCAGGTTTCCGCCGCAGTCAGAAACCACGAGATAAGGGTGGACGTGAGAGACACGGGCATAGGCATACCCAAGGCCGACATACCGAGGATCTTCGAAAGGTTTTACAGGGTCGATAAGGCAAGGAGCAGGGAGGTCGGCGGCACGGGCCTCGGCCTTGCCATAGTGAAGCACATAATACAGGGGCTAAACGGCAAGGTCTGGGTGCAAAGCGAGCAGGGCAAAGGCTCTGTCTTCAGCTTCACCTTGAAGGCCGCCGGGCGGAAATAGCGAATATAACCCATTCAAAGACTGTCGGAAGTTTTTGGAGATAGTTTTAGAGAGAATTTTCTTATAAAAAGATTCTCTCTTTATATATTTGTTATATGTATCAGCCCCCCGCTTAATGCCTGCTGGGGCAGGCTCTAAAAGGCTGAGCTACATAGTTTTTGGTTTAGTTCGGGTATTTTTCGCAGCTCAGGGCTTTAGCCCTGAATCCGTTCTTCGGAGTGGTTTTGAAATGTCCATGATTGAAGTCGAAAATCTGAGAAAGAGTTACAACGGGTTCGAGGCCGTTTCAGGGGTTTCCCTTTCGGTCGGCGAGGGGGAGACGTTCGGCTTCATAGGGCCGAACGGCGCCGGAAAGACCACCACGATAAACATACTCTGCTCGCTTCTTTCCCCGACATCCGGAAGGGCGAGCGTGAACGGGCACGATTGCGTAAAGGACCCTTACGGGGTGAGGTCTTCCATAGGGCTCGTGTTTCAGGAAGTTACCCTCGATAACGAACTTACGGCGCGAGAGAATCTTAAGTTCCACTGCTATCTTTACGGCATGGAGCGGCGGCTTACGGAAAAGCGCATTGACGAGATACTCTTAGTTGTCGGGCTTTCGGAGCGCGGAGGCGACTTCGTGAAGAATTTTTCCGGCGGCATGAAAAGAAGGCTCGAGATAGCGAGGGGGTTGCTCCACAGGCCGAAGGTGCTTTTTCTGGACGAGCCGACATTAGGGCTTGACCCGCAGACGAGAAGAAGCGTTTGGAATTTCATAGCCGAGTTGAAAAAGAGGGAAGGCAATACGATCTTCATGACCACCCATTATCTTGACGAGGCCGAGGTCTGCGACAGGATAGCCATAATAGACAACGGGGTCATCATCGCATGCGACAGCCCCGCCGGGCTGAAGAGCGAACTTAAGGGCGACACCATATACTTGAATACCGAGGACGACGCCGCGGCCGAGGTTGAATTAAAGGAGAGGTTTTCTATCGAGTCGAAGCGTATTTCGTCCGGAGGAATTGCTTTCTTGGTCGAAGGCGCGGAGAGTTTCATACCGAGGCTTTTAAGCGGGCTTAAGGTCAACGTAAAATCCGTGAACCTCAAGAAGCCTTCTCTTGACGACGTGTTTTTGCACCTTACGGGCCGGGACGCGCGCGACGCCGGGACGCGGGAAGCAGGGAAAAGGCATTGATGGCGTACAGGGCCGTATATGTCATAGTGAACCGCGAGTTCAAGAGGTTTTTCAGGCAGAGGGGGCGGCTTGTTACGACCATTGCGAGGCCGCTTCTTTGGCTTTTCATAGTCGGCTCCGGCATGACCAAACTCACGGGAGTAAGCGAAGGGCCGACATACATGCAGTTTCTATTCCCCGGCGTAATTGGCATGACCATACTTTTCAGCTCCATGTTCTCGACCATATCGGTCGTGTGGGACAGGGAGTTCGGATTTTTGAGGGAGATGCTCGTAAGTCCGGTTTCGAGGCTGACGATAGTCATGGGCAAGCTCGTGAGCGGCACGGCGCTTTCGTCATTTCAGGGCGGCGCGCTCCTTATCGTCGCGCCTTTCATAGGGTTGGAGGTCGGGTTAAAGCAGGCGGTCATCATGGTTTTTCTCATAGTCATTGTTTCCCTCGCCCTTACCGCCTTCGGTCTTTTCATAGCGGCTCGCCTGACCTCGCTTGAGGGCTTTAACGTCATAATGAACTTCATAGTGCTTCCCATGTTTTTTCTAAGCGGCGCGCTTTATCCGGTTGATTCCCTTCCGTGGGCGCTTCGTTACGCGAGCTTCATAAACCCCTTGAGTTACGGAGTGGACGCCTTTAAGCACGTGCTTTTAACGTCGGGCGGAAGGCTCGGCCCGGAATTGCCTCTCTCTCTCGACGTGGCGGCAATAGCGGCCTTTGCCGTGGTAATGACCGCGCTTTCAGCCCGGTCTTTCGAGAGGAGGTAGCGTGGGAACTCTTTTCGTAGTGGCAACCCCGATAGGCAACATGGAGGACATAACCCTTCGCGCGATTAGAATACTGAAAGAGGTAAAGTTAATCGCCGCCGAGGACACGCGGAGAACCAAAAAAATCCTGAATCACTACGGCATATCCACGCCACTTGTTAGCTATCACGAGCATAATGAAAGAGAAATGGCGGTAAGGCTCGTCGAAAAGTTAAAAGAGGGAAGCGACGTTGCGCTCGTATCGGACGCCGGCACGCCCGGCATATCCGACCCCGGGTACCGTTTGATAAAACTTGCGATAGAGAATTCCGTTCTTGTCGTGCCGGTGCCGGGCGCGTCGGCCTTGACTGCCGTCTTAAGCGTTTCAGGGCTTCCGATGGACGAGTTTACGTTCAAGGGTTTTATTCCGGCTCAATCCGGCCGGAGGAAGCAATTTTTTCTGGACATGAAGACCAGGGGAGGGACGTTCGTCATGTATGAAGCCCCTTCAAGGATAAAGAAGACCCTTTCCGAGATGAGAGAGATTTTAGGCGAAGCGCGGATAGTCCTCGGGAGGGAAGTCACGAAACTCTATGAGGAGATATTAAGGGGCGCGATAGGGGATATCGAGCGGGTTTTCAACGAC
>JBAQMW010000177.1:0-2763 GCA_049303155.1 Thermodesulfobacteriota bacterium
GAACACAATCCGATGAGCAATTTCCCAAAAGTACTTCGGCAAACGCGCTTCAAAATACTTCTCAATATCAAAATCCTCCTGTGTTTGTTGGGGGTCTTTTTTGGCAGGTTTGTCGCCGAGTAAGGTATAGTCGTCAAAAACTTTTTGCTGAAATGTAATTTTATCAAAAACCTTCTTTGGCGCATTTGTCGCTGATTCAAAAGTTGCACAGACGGCGACCTTTTCAACCTTTATTTTTGATAGGATGTCTTTCTCAAAACCTTTTTCTGCGAGAGCACTTTTTAGGTCTTTTTCTTCTTGTGTTTCAAGTTCGTAATTCAAAACAATGCTGATTGGTTGTGTTTCCTCAAAATAATCTTGCGGAAAAATAACTTTTTCGTCATCATTATCCACCAACGAAACCGCTTTCAAAAAGCTACTTTTCCCGGATTCGTTTATACCTATGAGTGTAAAAGTATGAGCGCCATCACCTTTGATTATGGTAAATGTCTCGTCTTCTATGCTACGAAAATTTTTAATTGTAAGCGAAACTAATTTCATAGTATGATGGTTTGTTTTTCATACAACATCGGCAAAGCCTGCGTCGTCAACGAAAGCAATGTGTCCTGCTCCCGGCTTCTCGCTTCTCTAAATCAAATTGGCTGGGGGACTAGGATTCGAACCTAGATACACGGAGTCAGAGTCCGTGGTCCTGCCGTTAGACGATCCCCCAATGGGTGCGCTTAGCCTTTCAAAATTAACAGATTTCGGGCTGTTAAGTCAAGATTTATCGTAGATTTCCGAGAAGATTAATTCCATGGTTTACCGTTCGTCCTTCGACCGGCTCAGGATGAACGGTCTTATATCCCCCTCACCCTACCCTCTCCCGCGAGGGGAGAGGAGAAAAAAGAACTGGATTCCCGCTCAAAAGACCGCGGGAATGACAAGAAGGGGTGCGCTGGCGGGGTAGACGATATTTTCAGTCCGTAAGCCTGTAAGCCACGTCTATCTCAAGCCTTATGCCTTCGTCGGGAAATGTCTCAGGCATAGGGCCGAACGGGGAGGCTTTTTTTATTGCCTCGGTTGCCGCCGAGTTGAGAGTGTCGCAAAGGCATGGCTGAAGAACCTGGAGGTCTTGGAGATTTCCGTCTTTCTTTATGGTGAATCCGACCTTCACGACCCCTTCGTAACCTCTTTTCCTCGCCCACGAGGGATAGAACTTTGTCTTTTCTATCTTCTCCCTTACGAGACTCAGGAATTGTTCCGTATGACGGCTTTTTGACGCCATGCTTTTCGCCTCAATGCCGCCGTGTTCTTCGGTTGAAGGAGATGATGCTGTTTCTTCGCTCCGGCGTTCATGCTTTTCTTCCTCTTCCGGCGGATTCTCTTCGACGAGTTTAGGCGAGGGGGCAACTTGAGTGGAGGTCTTTTTAACGGGCGAGCGTTTCTTTCCCGAAAGAGCGGTCTTATCCGTAAAGTCGGCCATGGTAAGCTCTATGGTTATGGGCAGAGGCGCGCTTTTCGGAGCGACCAATACCGCGAGAGACAATAAAACCACGTGGAACGCGATTGATAGGGCTACCGCTGTTTTAAGTTTTTTGTCAATGCCGTTCGATCCTCGCCCTTCGACAAGCTCAGGAGGCTCAGGACGAACGGTCTTCTCGTCGTTAGTCTTTGTCATCTGCCTAATCGCAAAACCGTCCTTGAATTTTTCATATCTTCCTTGAGCCACGATACCAAGACGTCCCCTTTGGAATTGGACCTTATGAGAGGATACCGGGACTTTCTCGCCGATTCGTTGACTTGGGTCTTTTCGACGAACGTCTTCGCGGCCTCGTCGAAGCGCGCCATCATTATCTTGGCGGTAACCGGCGTGGCTTCTTCCCAGACAAGTATAACTTTATTGCCTGAGATTGCAAGAGAAGGATGGTCGGGGAAAAATCCGCTTTTAACAGGCACCGGCGTTTTGGAGAAGGTTTCGCCTTTGTCGTCCGACGTTCCGATATAGACCATAGGCACTCCTTCGCCTTCCGCGTACCAAGCAGCGTATATTCGGCCTCCTTCGCCTATGGCGATGCTCCCGCTTCTGTGGGGGCAGCCCTCGAATCTCCACTTGTCGTTGCCCATGACGCGGGGAGGGGAAAAGGTTTTGCCATTGTCATTAGAGGACGACACGACCATCTCGCGGATATTTCCTTCGAACACCTTTCTCCAGATGACGAATGCCGCGCCGCCCGGCGAGAACGCTATGGAGGTCCTGCAACAAGGGCAGACGTCTTTGTCAACGCGGACGTTTTTTTTGAAACTCGCGCCTTTGTCTTCGGATATTGCCGTGTAGAGCGTTGGTTCGCCTTCCCTTGAGTCTATCCACGCGGCAAGTATGGTTCCGTCCTTGGATACGGCTATCGACTCGAAACCGGTGGGAGCGAGTTTTTTGTTGTCGTTTATCTTTATGGAACGCGAAAAGGTTTTTCCGTGGTCAAGGGAGCGCGAGAACCTTATGTCCCTGAACTCGTCCATGTTCCATCCCGTCCACGCTATATAGATTTCTTTATTTTTGCCGATAGCCATGGCAGGGCCGTCGTAAATGCCCGAAGGCAGGTCGTCCCATGAATTCACCTTTACCTTCTTGGTGAAGGTTTTGCCTTTGTCGGACGAGGAAGCGAAGTATAGAGAGGGCAGATCTTTATCCTCTTCCATCCACGAGACGTATATCCTTCCGTCGTCTCCGATGACCGAGGCGGAAGGCGAGACGCGCTTTGTCGGGTAAACGAGGCTTTGCTC
>JBAQMW010000178.1:0-3686 GCA_049303155.1 Thermodesulfobacteriota bacterium
GAATACACGTCCGTTCCCGGGGACTGTTATCTCCTCGCACTTGACCTCATTGGTCTCTGACGCGCACAGGCACGGCTTGAAAGGCGCGCCTGTTTTCGGGAAGACGTCGTAATAAGGCCTGCCTATTATCTCCTTGAACTTAAGGCCCGCTGCCTCTTTGTAAGCCTTGTTGCACCTGAGTATCAACATGTCTTTGTCGTGGATGAATATAGACTCGCTTATAGCGTCGAAGGTGGCCTCCCACTCCTTCTTGCCCTTCGACATCTCGATGGTGGTTTCGTTTACGTCCTCTAAGAGGTATAACATCGCCCTCCGGGTTTCATCGAGCTCGGCTTCCCTCTTCTCCTTCGCGAATTCATTGCCGAAACCCTTACGGCCCGGATGTCCGGTCACTGTCACGCTTTTTGACCCCGAAACCTTCACCGCGCCTCCTTCGGACCGGGGGTTTCCTTCCGGCTTTTCTCGACTGTGGCGCGAAGCCGTCTTACCTCTTTCCGAAGTTCCTCCATCTTGAGTTCCCTGCCGACCATGAGGTTATTCATGCGTTCGACTTCGTCTAATTTTGTCCTTAATTTTTCTTCGAGTATTTTTCTCCCGCTTATATCCCTCACTATTCCGACCGCGTTCCAGCCCTCTTTGGTCTTGACCGCGGAAAGGGAAAGTTCAACAGGGAAAACACCGCCGTCTTTCCTCATTGCCTCGACCTCGATTAATTTCCCGATGACCGGACCGCTTCCGGTGTTCTTGAAATTCTCAAAACCCTTCATGTGCGCCTCATGCATGGGCGAAGGAATCACAAGACTGTAAATGGGTTTCCCAACGGCCTCATTACCGGAATAGCCGAACATAGCCTCGGCCGCGTTATTCCAAAAAGAAACATTGCCTTCGGTGTCAATCATTATCATGGCGTCCAAGGTGGATGCGGCGATTTTCAAAAAAACGCTCTCGCTCGGATTTACCGCATCTTTTGCCTCAAACTTCAGAGTATTGTTTTTCATGGCATTTCATCTCCGAAAAAACAGTTATCGGTGGACGGATAAAATTGTCATTGCGGTTAATTCCGGGGACAGTCCCGATTCTACGACTCCGCTTCGCTCCGTCCGTAAATCTGGGACAGTCCCCTGCCTCCTAAGCCCTCTCAACCCTGTTCTTTCCTTTTTCCTTGGCAGCGTAACAAGCCGCGTCGACCTTCTTCACTAATTCCTCGCCGTCTTTGGCATCAACCAAAAAGGTGGCTACTCCGATACTTAACGTAATCCTGCCGAGCGGCGCTCCGTCCATGGACATCAATTCCGCTTCCGCCACTGCCTTCCTTAGCCTCTCGCCCATGACAGCGGCGTTATCCTTGTCCGTATCCGGCAGTATCGCCGCGAACTCCTCTCCTCCGTATCTGACTATGATGTCTGTCTTCCGCAGGGTCGCCTTCAGAAGACCGGCGAGCTTCGCGAGTATCATGTCGCCCTGCCTGTGGCCGTATGTGTCGTTATACTTCTTGAAATCGTCTATGTCCATGAGGACGAGGGAAAACTCCCTTCTGTTCCTTATGGAGCGGTTCACTTCCTCGTTAAGCCGCGCGTAAAAATAACGGTAATTGAAAACCTGCGTCAGATCGTCCGTAACCGAAAGCTCGATAAGCCTCTTGTTCATGAGTTTCATCTCGTCGGTTCTGTCGTTGAGTTTCCGCGCCATGACGTTGAATTCGCTTACGAGTTCGTTTATCTCTTGGCCGGGGTCGCCTTTAATCTCCGTACGGCTCGTCAGATCGCCGCTGACGGATATTCCGCGGAACATATGCACGATATCCTTTATGGGATTCGTAACGAGCCTTTTGACTAAAAACTCCAGCATGACGCCTATGCCGATTACCGTAGCCAGTCCGTAGAATATCCAGAGAAGCCTCTGCTTGGCGATTGCCGCGTACATGTCCTCGAGCGAGAGGCTTATCATGAGAACCCCCCGCGCATGGTCGCCGACGTGGCAGGACTTGCACTTCGGGCGTCTTTCTATGGGCGTGAGATACGTGAAAAGCCTTTCGTTATTATAGGTCTCGATATAAGAGAAAGGCTTGGCGTTTTGCGCCTTGAATGCCTCCATGAATTTCTTGTAGTTCGGGTCGTCTATGCCTTCGGCAAGCCTCGTGGCATCCGGGTGCCCCTCTGTCCACTCCGGTTTGAGTTTTCCGTATTCCTCTTCCACGGCCTTGAGGGTCTTAAAATCCATGAACGCCTCTTCGCCGCTCTCCCTTATGACCTGTACGCGCCTTACTCCCTCTATGGTTTTCATGCCCTCGGCCAAGCGGCGCACCATGTCGGCCCTTTCGTCCAACATGTCCCGGTATATCGTATGAAGAAGAGGCTCCCCCATGAGTTCCGCGGTTTGGGCCTTTTCCTTAAGGTGCCCCTTCTCCCCCTCTACCAACACCTTTGATATGAGAACGATGAAGCCGACTATGGTAATGGCGATGGTTATGGAAAGTATTTTCAGCAGAAGACTTTTGCGAAGCATATCTATCCCCTCTTGACGCGAAAAATAGCGTGCAATTTAAATAAAGAACCGCCCGTTGCCATATGCGGAACAAAGACGGCAAAAAATATCCTTCAACGCGGCAAAAACATAGTTGAAATCAAAAAATTATTTACATAATAGTGGAATTAATCTCAAGAGGTTAATCTTTCGTGAGTATAGCATGGTTCTTTTATATTTCAAGCGAATCGGGGTATTAGCCCCGGCGGTTACGTAATCTTTTGTAACTCAGGGCTTTAGCCCTGATTTATCAGCCCTGAAGGGCTGAGTTACGGAATAGGGCCTTTCAATTGACAGCCAAAGCGTATTTCTGTTATCATGGTCTCCGAAGAAAATATGGAAAAAATAATGACTGCCCTCCTTCTCGTAACGTTCTTCGCCCTGATGCTTAACCTGCCTTTCGGGTATCTCCGGTCGAAAGAAAAAAGACTCTCCGTTATGTGGTTCGTCTACATACACGTCCCCATACCTTTCATTTTCGTGTTGAGAAAGTACGCCGGGCTGGATTACAGGGTAATCCCCGTCATAGTAATCGGCGCAATCGCCGGGCAATTCCTCGGCGGAAGATTCAATAAGTCGCGGCAATAACATGCGGCATCGCGGCGTGAGAAAAAAAACCTCGAACGAGCCCGTCAGGCTGAACGCCGCCATTAAAGACGCCTTCCCGAATCTCGGACTCGAAACGCTCCTCATGGAGCACGAGATAAGAAAGAACTGGCAACGCATAATCGGGGATTCCCTCTCCCGAAAAACGCTTCCCGCGCGGCTCCGCAATAAAACCCTCTGCGTGAGCGTTTCGAGTTCGGCGTGGATGAACGAGCTGAGTTTTCATAAAAAAGAAATCTTAAAAAAGATAAACGAGATGCTCGGCAAAACCGTGGTCGCGGAGATAATCTTCAAGCCCGGAAGCGTCAAAAACGCGAAAAACTCCGTAAAAAGCGAAAGTCCGGCGAGGGAACTTACCCAAGGAGAAAAACTCTTTATCGAGAAGGTCTCGTCCGCGGTAAAAGACCGGGAACTGAAAAAGGCGTTAAAAAAGGCGATGGAAAACGCGAAGAGACACGAAAACGGTTAATCGATTATCCGTTGCCGGTTATCTGTTGTCGGTAAAAAAATAACCGATAATGGGTACCCTTATCCCCCTCACCCTACCCTCTCCCCAA
>JBAQMW010000179.1:0-2804 GCA_049303155.1 Thermodesulfobacteriota bacterium
GGTTATACCGGTGAAGACGGATTCGAACTTTACCTCAAGCCCGAACATTCGGAAAAGGTCTGGCGCGGGCTTCTCGAAGCAGGCAACACGGACGGAATTCTGCCCTGCGGCCTCGGCGCGAGGGACACGCTTCGGCTTGAGATGGGTTATCCCCTTTACGGGCATGAGCTCTCGGAAGAAATAACCCCTATCGAGGCCGGGCTTTCCAAATACGTAGCAACGTCGAAAGAAGATTTCATCGGAAGAGAACCGCTCGTCAGACAGATAAAGCAAGGCGTTTCAAAGAACCTTATCGGATTTTTCATGGAGGACGACGGCATACCGCGCTCAGGATACCGGATATTGAATGACGGAGCGCCGGTCGGAGAGGTTACGAGCGGAACCTTTTCGCCGTCCATGAGGCGCGCCATAGGCATGGGTTACGTTGCCACCGGATATTCAGGAGCCGGGCTTGCGATAGAGATACGCGGCAAAGCCCGCAAGGTAAACGTAGTAACGCCGCCCTTTTACGCGAAGGATAAGGTAAAATAAAACCTTGCAATCCTAAAGCCCGGTGCGATACATTTTAGTTGATTTTCTTTTTGCTTTACAATAATCTATTTTTACGGTTAATTTTAAGGAAAGGAGAGACGTAAATGGAGTTCCCGAAAGACTTGAAGTACACCAAAGAACACGAATGGGTAAGGGACGACGGCGACACCGTTACAATCGGCGTAACCGATTACGCCCAAGACTCGCTCGGAGAAGTCGTCTACGTGGAGCTTCCGCAGGACGGAGCGTCCGTAACGCAGCACGAGCCCTTCGGCGTGGTCGAGTCGGTAAAGGCCGTTTCGGACCTTTACTCGCCGGTGAGCGGCACCGTGGCCGAGGTTAACGACGCCATAATAGACAGCCCCGAGGCCATAAACGACGACCCTTACGGGGACGCGTGGATGATCAAGGTGGCGCTCTCGAACAAGGACGAACTCAAAGACCTGCTTACCGCCGACGAATATCAAAAATTTGTCGAGGAAGAAAAGTAGTCTTGAAAAGGGCAGTCCCCTACATACCCCACACCGAAGAAGACATCACCGGGATGTGCGCGGCCATAGGGATAGCCTCCGTTGAGGAACTCCTTAAGGCCGTGCCCGGCGCTTTAAGGCTTAAGGGGAGTCTTCGGCTTCCGGAAGGCCTAAGCGAGCCGGAGGTCAACGCCGCTCTCGAAAGATTAAGCAAAAAAAACGCATCAACCAAAGATTATTCCTCTTTCCTCGGAGCAGGCTCCTATAACCATTACATACCGTCCGCAGTAGACCAACTAATCTCGCGCTCGGAATTTTACACTTCATACACGCCTTACCAGCCGGAGATAAGCCAGGGAACGCTCCAGGCCATATTCGAATACCAAACCCTTATCTGCCAGATTACGGGAATGGACGTCTCGAACGCCTCTTTATACGACGGCGCTTCGGCGACCGCCGAGGCCGCTCTCATGGCAAAACGCGTGACGAACAGGAAGAGGGTCCTGGTAAGCGGAGCCCTGCACCCCGAATACAGAGAAACAATAAAGACCTATCTCGAAGGCAAGGACGAACCTTACGGCGAGGTATTATACTGCACCGAGGCCGGAGTAACTCTTCCGGAGGCCGCTGAAAAAGCCCTCGACCCCGATACCGCGTGCCTTATAGTTCAACAACCCAATTTTTTCGGATGCGTCGAGGACGTGGAAGCCCTCGCAGCGATTGCCAAGAAAAACGGAACTCTTCTTATAGTATCCACGGCCGAACCCCTGTCTCTCGCCCTTCTCCGTCCTCCGGGAGAACTCGGCGCGGACATAGCCGTTGGAGAAGGCCAGTCTTTCGGAAATGCCATGAACTACGGCGGGCCGTATCTCGGATACATGGCCGTCAAATCGGAATATATAAGAAGCATGCCCGGAAGGGTTGTCGGACAAACGGTCGATAAAAACGGGCAGAGGAGTTTCTGTCTCACCTTCTCCACGAGGGAACAGCACATAAGAAGAGAACGCGCAACGAGTAACATCTGCACGAACGAAGGGCTATCGGCCCTTGCCTGCGCGATATATCTTTCGCTCCTCGGCAAATACGGCCTCTCGAAACTCGCGGAAACTAACCTCTCGAAGGCAATTTACCTTAAAAATAAACTATTGAAAATTAAGGGCGTAAAAGCGGCCTTCACCTCTCCGCACTTTAACGAATTCACGATAGAGATAAACTCTTCGCCGAAGAAGTTCCTCGCCGCGCTCCGCAAGGTTGGCATCATCGGAGGCCTTCCTCTCGAGGGATTCTATCCCTCCCTCAAACGGCACGTGCTCGTAACGGCAACAGAGATGAACTCCGCGGAAGAGATGGACAGATACGCCTCTATGGCGAAAAAAATACTGGCGAAATGAAAACCGAATGAAAGAGCATCTTCTCATATTTGAGAAATCCCGCAAGGGAAGGCACGGAGTTCTTCCTGCCCCGACGGACGTGCCATGCGTAAAGCCCTCCGACGCCATTCCCCGGGCTTTTTTGCGGAAGGACATCGCGGGATTCCCCGAGGTAAGCGAGGCGGACTGCGTAAGGCACTATACTACCCTCTCCCAAAAAAACGTCGGAGTTGACAGCGTCTTTTACCCGCTCGGCAGTTGCACCATGAAATACAACCCTAAGATAAACGAGGTGGCGGCAAGGCTCACGGGCTTTACCGAGCTTCATCCGTACGAGGACGAAACAATGGCGCAGGGAGCGCTGGAACTCATGTTCGGGCTTGAACGCGCCCTCGCTGAAATAAGCGGGATGTCCGCGATAACGCTCCAGCCG
>JBAQMW010000180.1:0-6348 GCA_049303155.1 Thermodesulfobacteriota bacterium
GCAGGCGCACTCTTCACGTGCGTCGAGGATTTTCCGAGGCGCACAACGCAGTATAAAGACATTTATCACGTTCGGTTACCCTTACCCGAAAAACACGCTCGCGATTCGGAACAACTCCGCATCTACCGTCTTGCTTTTCCCTGTGGCCTCGTCAAGCGATACGTCGACTATTTCCGTTCCCCGTAACGCTACCATCCTCCCGAACCTGCCCTCGTGCGCCAGTTCGACCGCCCTTACTCCGTAGCGGGTCGCGAGCACCCTGTCGTATGCGGTCGGGCTGCCGCCCCTTTGAAGATGCCCCAAGACGACGTGCCTGCTTTCGATGCCCGTTCTTTTTTCGACCTCTTTCGCCAAAAACTCCCCGACCCCTCCGAGTCTTACGTGGCCGAAGGCGTCAACTTCCGTATTCTTCGCTATGACCCCTCCGAGTTCCTTCAAGCAAGCGCCTTCGGCCGCGACTATGATACTGAAGTTTTTGCCCTCGCCCTTCCTCTTAAGCACGACCTTCGTAACATCATCTATATCGAATGGTATCTCCGGAATGAGTATCAAGTCCGCGCCGCCGGCTATGCCGCCATAAACCGCTATCCAGCCGGCGTGCCGTCCCATTACCTCCACCACCATCACCCTGTGATGGGCCTCGGTCGTTGTGTGAAGCCTGTCGAGGGCATCGGTAACCATGCTTACGGCCGTATCGAAGCCGAAGGTAAAATCAGTGCCCGAGAGGTCGTTATCTATGGTCTTCGGCACGCCAACGGTATTTATCCCGGCCTTATAAAGCTTCAGGCAAACGCCAAGCGTGTCGTCGCCTCCTATGCCGATTATGCAGTCGAACTTCAACTTCTTTATGTTCTCCATGAGCTTTTTCTCGTCCTCGGGCTTCTTGAAAGGGTTCGTGCGTGACGTTCCGAGTATCGTCCCTCCCCTCGGCAAAAGCCCTGCTATGGATTCGTTCGTGAGCGGCATCGTCGAAAGGTCAAGAAGCCCCTTCCACCCGTCTTTTATGCCGGTGAATTCGCATCCTAACTGGCGGCCTCTTTTTACGCACGCCCTTATTACGGCGTTAAGCCCCGGGCAATCCCCTCCGCCCGTAAGTATTGCTATGTGCATATGCTCCTCCTGTTTAATTAATTCCGGGGACAGTTCCCCACTATTCAAATACCGCCACCGGAAGCCTCACGGAAAAAGTAGACCCTCTGCCGGCCATGCTCGTTGCCTCTATCTTGCCGTCGAAGGATTCGACGATATCCTTGCATATGCTCAGGCCAAGCCCTGCCCCGCCCTGCTCCCTTGTCCGCGCCTTATCCACCCTGTAAAACCTGTCGAACACGTACGGCAGGTCTTCCCCGGCTATCCCGACTCCCGTATCAGCGACGCTCAAAATTGCGAAGCCGCCCGATTCTTCGAGCTTCACGACGACGCTCCCTCCGGCACGCGTGTATTTTATGGCGTTATCTATGAGATTATACACCACCTGGCTCAAGGCCACCGGGTCGGCAAGAACCTGAAGCGGCTCGTTTTTTTCGAGTTCAAGCCTTATGCCCTTATCAGAGGCTATCCTCTTTATCTGCTCGAAGCGGCCTGAAATCACGGAATCGAACTTGACGACCTGCCTCGCGGCCCTTTCTTTGTCGACGTCGGCCCGGGCCAACATAAGGAGATTATTCACTATGTGGCTCATCCTGTCTATCTCTTCCAAGAGCGATGCGAGTGTGCCCTTGAGTTCCTCCGTGGATGAAGCGGAGCGCAGCGTTACCTCTATCTCTCCCTTCATTATGGTAAGAGGGGTCTTGAGTTCATGCGAGGCGTCCTCGGTAAACTGCTTAATCTGGTTGAAAGACCTCTCAAGACGGCCTATCATGCCGTTTAACGTGGCCGCGAGCCGTCCTATCTCGTCGTCCGGCCCGCCGATGCGTATCCGCTCGTTCAGCTTTTCCGCGGTAATCCTTTTCGCGGCCTTTGTTATTTCCGTAACCGGCATAAGAGCCTTTCGCGCTAAAAACCATCCGGCGCATCCCGCCACCGCTACGGAGGCCGCCAACCCGAAGATGAAGAGATACGTCATCCTGCGGTAGACCTCGTCCATGCCCTCGAGCGAACTCCCTACCTGTATGATGCCGATAAACCCGTAATCCTTCAGTATAATCGGCTTTGTGATGAGCCGCACCGGATAAACGCCGAACGTCCTTACGGTCTCGAACGTCGTCTCTCCGTTTTTAGCGGCTAAAAACGCCCTCTCGGAAAGGGGCAGTTCAAAATCCGCCAGGGTGGATGATTTGGCCATGATATCGCCCTTCGGGGAATCTATCTGAATGTAGTTTCCGCCGGTTCTTACTCCGAAGAATCTCTCGAGTATGACGTCGAAGTTCCTCGGTATGCGCACCTCGGCCGGAGGCCTTACTATCGCATGGGCGAGCATGCCCGAAATCGAGCTTATCTGCTCGTCAATCCTGTCCACGTAGACCTTGGAAAGGGTATAAAAGAAACCCGTGCCCATGGACACGAGGCTTATCGTGAGAAGGGTAACGTACCAGAAGGTGAGTCTCGTTCTTACGGAAAACTTCGTCATATAAACCTGCGGAAGGGGAAGTAAAATAAAAAAAGCGGTTTCGTTTTTTCGGGATTAGCGGCCCGCGGCGCCTATCCTCGCAAGTTTATCCATCGAAGTTATGAAGATGTCTTTCCTCTTTATCTCTATGACGCCAGCCTCTTTAAGGCTCTTCAAAAGTCTTATCGAGGTCTCCTGAGTTATGCCCAAAAGCTCCGCCATATCGAGACGGGAAAGCCGTAGATGCAGCCTCACCCCTCCGTCCTCCTTGACCCCGTGCTCCCGGGCGAGGCTCAAAAGAAGGCTCGCTAATTTTTCCTTGGCGCTCATGAGGCCCAGGCTCCCTATCCTTTCGTAGGCGTCGTGCAGTTCCTTTCCCATGGATATTACGAGCTTCGCGGCTATCGTGGGCTCGGTCGTTATGGTTCTCAGAAAATCAGCCTTGGATATGAAGCAGAGGTCTGAATCTTCCATCGCCACGGCGTTATTCTCGTAGTGGATTCCGTCGTAAAACACCTCCAACCCGAGGAGGTCTCCGGGCGCGAGGATTTTTATTATCTGCTCCCTGCCGCCGGATGAACTCCTGACGAGCTTTATCCTTCCGCTCTTAACGATGTAAAGCCCTTTGCATTCGTCTCCCTCGGTGAACACGACCTCTTTCTTAGAATAGGAAACCGTCGTCACCACGTTCTTGAAGACGTGAAGTTCCTTGGCGGAAAGCCGCGTAAAAAGGGCGTTATCCCTGATGCGACAATTGCATATCGCGCAGACCGAATCCTCTGTCTTCATAAGTATTGCGTCTTTCGTAGGGCAGACCTTTAGGTCTGCGCATCTCGAACATGTTGAGGCAGGGCTAAAGCCCTGCCCTACTTGACTCATCGCCTATCGAGCGAAGCAAGCCGGTCGGTTCCGCAAAAAGCGGCGAACGGAAAATCGACCATGTACGGCACGACCGCCATGCTGACTCCCTTGCCATTAATCCTTCGCGCGAGGTCCGTAACGTCAGTGTAATCGAGCGGCTCGCCCGTAGTCCAGTCAATGGTCTGGAATTTTATCAAAACCTTACGAGGCTCCCCTGCCATCTCGATTGCCTCGGAGGTGAGTTCCTCTATCAAGTAGCTTATCTCCTCGCTGTCTTTACCGAGCTCATCGGACATCTGTTTATGATAAGCCATTATGGAATAATAATCAAACCCGCTTTTCACGGCCTCGCGGAAGTCCTGAGAAAACCACGCGAGCGCCATCGTGGGGTTCGTAACGCTCTCGTACATCATGTTTATGGCGAATTTGACGTCCGGATTCTTGGCCCTGACGGCCTTTTTGAGCCTATCCGCCACGTAGAGAAGCCTTTTGTTTTTCCACGACGCCCATTCCCAAAACTCTTTCGTATAACCAACGCGTCCGTCGTCATGCCTTACGTAAAGCTCGTCCGCGAGAAGATCTCTCCCCGTGTCACGCCTGTAAAGGGCTTCGGCAAACTGCCCGAATCCCTCGTTATGCTTCAAAATCAAATCGTCCTGAAATAATATTCCGTCTATATCGTAAGAGGCTAAGTCCGAATACAACCCCTCCAGACGCTCGATTGTTTCGTCGTTGAAAATGTCAAGCCCCTTGCACCTCGTGAAAACGCCTTTTTCAATGTCATAGCCGCGGCAGACGAGGCCGTCCCTCTCCTCGACGCCGTAGTCCGCGTACCTGGTCGTCATCCACGCGAATATCTTGACGCCGCTTCTATGCGCCTCCGTAACGGCAAGGGAAAGGATGTCGGCCTTCAGGGGGGCATGGGAGGTCTTGAAGTAAACGCCCCCGCCGGAGCCCCTTTCCTTGGTAAAAAATCCCCTGTCGAAACTGTTGTGAAATACCCTGAGTATTATGGCGTTCACGCCGGAAGAGGAAAGCCTCGATATCTCGCTTTTTATTTCATCGGGAGCCGTTCCCTCGAAAACCAAGACCTGCGCGGCCCTCATGGCTCCGTCAGGCTTTAGCCTTACTACGCGCAAAGGCGGTATCGGCTCTTCGCTGACCTTCACAAGACCTCTGTTTACCACGGCTGAGTTCGTTGACGCGCCTGCGTCGACGCCTTGCGGCGCGGCCCTCATGGCGGGAACGGGCTTTAGTTTTACCACGCGCAAAGGCGGTATCTGCTCGCCGCTTCCCCCGGCTGACAGGGCAGGTGCGCCGGAGGCGAGAAGAGAAAAGAAAAGGACCGCTCCCAAAACCTTAATCCCCCCCGACCCCCCTTTCGGGGCACCCGACCCACTCTCCGAGTGGGTACCCCGAAGCGGCGTGGGTCGGGGGGTAACCTTATTGAACGAAGAACGCATCTATCGCCTCTTTCACGGTCTTAACGCCGACGAGTTTCACCTTGCCATGCTTCATGCCCTTCGCGTTACCCTCCGGAAGGACGCACCTCTTGAATCCGAGTTTCGCCGCCTCTCTAACCCTCTGCTCGGCCTGGGTAACCCCCCTCACCTCTCCGGCAAGCCCTATCTCTCCGAACACGACAGTCTCTTGATTGACAGCCTTGTCGAAAAAATTGGACGTAAGAGAGGCTATTATGCCCATATCCGCCGAAGGCTCGTCTATTCTCAAGTCTCCGGCCACCTTTACGAATATGTCGTGATTGGAAAGCGTAACGCCCGCCTTCTTCTCGAGCACCGCGGCAAGCAGCATCACCTTATTATAATCCACCCCGGCGACCGTGCGCCTCGGCATTCCGAAAACAGAAGGGGACACCAAGGCCTGCACCTCGACGAGAAACGTCCTCGTGCCCTCAAGGCAAGACGTAACGCAAGAGCCAGATGCGCCTTCGGGCCTTTCGGCCAAAAAAACCCCTGAGGGATTGGTCACCTCCGCGAGGCCGTCGCCCTTCATCTCGAAAACGCCCATCTCCATGACCGAGCCGTAGCGGTTTTTGACCGCGCGGAGCATCCTATATACATGGCCGGACTTGCCCTCGAAGTAAAGCACCGTATCCACCATGTGCTCGAGCACCTTAGGCCCTGCTATCGAGCCGTCCTTTGTAACGTGGCCTATGAGGAATAGCGGTATCTCGAGGGTCTTCGCAAGGCCGATAAGCCTAAAACTCGACTCCCTCACCTGGCTTACGCTTCCGGCGGAAGATTCAAGCTCGTCGCAGTAAAGGGTTTGAACCGAGTCTATGACTATTGCCGAGGGTCTTATCTCTTTTATTTCCCCGGTTATCCTCTCGACCGAGGTCTCCGGCCACACAAGGAGGTTTCCATTGGTAACGCCGAGCCTCTCGCCGCGAAGCTTTATCTGGCGCATGGATTCCTCGCCCGATACGTAAAGCACCGTGCCGCCTTTTTCGGAAAACTTCCCCATGGCCTGCAAAAGAAGGGTTGATTTGCCTATGCCGGGGTCTCCTCCGACAAGGACGCAGCCGCCCGGCACCATGCCTCCGCCCAAAACCCTGTCGAACTCCTCCATGCCGGTCTTAATCCTCGACTCTCCAACTGAAGCGACGTCCGCTATGCCGGTGGGAGGAACGTTGCTCCCGATATGGCCGGGAACGGGCTCCCTTGCCTTCGAGAGCTTCTCTTCGGCCATCGTGTTCCAGCCGTTACAACCGGGACACCTCCCGAGCCACTTGGGAGCAGACTGGCCGCACGACTGACAAACGAATACGCTTTTGGACTTCGCCACTATAACCAGACCCCCGATATGGTAACGTCAATTATAACGCAGGGACGACCCTTCCCCTTCGGGGTGGGTACCCCGCCCTGCCCTACATGCTTCGCCACTATAACCCTGCCGTTGATATTGTTTTATTTGACAAA
>JBAQMW010000181.1:0-3678 GCA_049303155.1 Thermodesulfobacteriota bacterium
CCGCGGCCGGCGCGCCTGCATCGACGCCTTGCGGCGCATTAACAAAGCCCCCCATGTTAAGAACTTGCCTAACCTTGGGCAACAAGTCCTTCGCAATCGCATGCGTCTCTACGTAATCATCGGCTCCGTGAAGAGAGGCAGGCGCCCTCGTATACCTCTTCATATCGAAGAGCGTGGTCAGGAGAAGCACCTTGGTGTCTTTAAGTTCCGGCTTTTTCTTTACGTAGTCGCACACGGCGAACCCGTAAAGTTTCGGAAGCGCCACGTCTATGATTAAAAGGTCCGGCAGGAGCGTCTCCACCGCCTCGACGGCCTTCACGCCGTCAAACACCTTTACCACTTCGGCGCCGATATCCTTTATAAGATCTTCCATGGTATTGCAAAGCACGGCGTTCTCGTTCGCAATAACCACCCTTATTTTCTTTTCGACCATCTTCCAGCCTTTCCGTCAATCTTTTTCTTTTGTAGCTCAGGGCTATGGTGAATCTTTTCACCTTTTCCCCCTCCCCACTCGTTGGGGAGGGTTAGGGTGGGGCAGCCCTGATATATATCAGCCCTAAAGGGCTGAGCTACGTAAGCCTCGCGCGCCGGTCGGTCGTCGCGGCAGAATCCTTAATTTTCGACGCCCTTATCTTTGCCCATGCTCTTTCTGAGCACAATCCTCTCGAGCGCGATGCTTGTCTGAGCGAGAAATATCTCGAGCGTCGAGATGTCGCCGAGTTTTTCTCCGGTCGCGGCGTTATCTCCGTAGAGTATCATCGCAACCCTATCCTGCACGACTATCGGGGCCGCGAACGCCCCGTCGGGACGCTGCCCCCCTAACTGTTCCATTATATAGGCGTTCCCCGGGAGCGAATCCATTTCATCCTTGATTACCGTAGTCTTCGCATGTATGGCCTCTACAAGGATGGAGTCCTCGTCAAGCGGCAGGGCCATCTTCTTTATCCTCCTGTCCGCCGCCTCCCCTTTTATCTCCACGCCGAACTGCCCGAGCCCGATTATCCTGCCCTTCTTTACCGCGAACACGACAGCCCTGCTTATAAGTTCGCTCGAAAACCTCAAGATAAGCAACACTATTTCGTTTAAGGTGAGGGGCTTGGCGAGTTCCGTTAGCATCTCCTTTAAGAGCGAAAGCCCCCTGCTTTCCACTATCTTAGGGGCCTTAGACCTAAGCCTCTCGAAGTAATCCTCCCCCTCCACCTCTTTGAGTATGTCATGAAAATAATCGTCCCTCAAACTTAAACCGGGTTCCGGTTGCGCCGGGGGTTCGAGCTTTGGCTCTGGCTTGAATTCGTATTCCACCAAATCGAAGGCTACTTCTTTTTCTTTTTCCTCGACTACTCGCTCTACTGCTATTGACTCTTCATTGAGGCCTTCATCTTCTCCTACCGAAGCCCCGGCCTTTCTTGATTCGTCCAAAAGCCTTGAACCCTCCATGGCCAAAAACTGAGGATTCAAGCCGTTCTCAAGGCCGTATTGCAGGGGGTCCTGCTTTATAAGCTCCGGCGTCTCATCGTACTTAACCAGTTCGAACACGAACGCGCCGTAAGACCAGCGAAAAAACGAATACACCACCCTCTCTATAAGTTTGGTCGTTATGTAGCCGACCTGCTTGGAGGGCACGTTGAAATCCCTTATGAGTATGACCCCGAGGGTCTCCTTATAGGCGCTATTTTTCTGCGCGGCCTTCGCCTTTTCGAGGACGTCGGCGCTTATAAGGCCGTTCCTGACCAAGACGTCGCCGACGTTCATCCTCAATGCCGATGAAACAGCCTTGACGATATTTCCGTCGTCGAAAATGATACGCCCCTCGCGTCCGCCGCTGTTTAACATCAGCACGCCGGATTTACGGCTAAAGCATATTATCTGGAGTATCTCTCCGAGCCCTAAATCTTCTATGTTTCCCGCAAGCTGCGTCATATAATAAGCCCTTCTGTTACTTCTCCCACATTTCCGGTAACTCCGGGGACAGTCCCCTATTTCCTTTTATATTTCCGGAGCCAACGCCACGTTGACCGTTATGACGCCGAAGATCGTCGTAACCTTGACGACAAGGGTCTCCGTGGAGGCGAAGGTTAAATTAAGTTTCTTCCCGTCCGATATAACCGGCGGAGTCAAATAAAATTTATACCCCTTATCGTTAAGTATCGTAATGCTCTTCCCGACGATAATGTTCATCAATTCCCCGATAGAGTCCAAGACCACCGGTTCCGTCCTTGTAAATTCCTCTTCGTTCATCCTCCCTGCAATCTTCAAGGCCGTGTCTTCGTCCATGTCGAATACGACGTCGCCCAAGACGTCTCCGGTGAGGCTTAGCGCCGCGATAACGCCGCCCTTTGGCGTTATGCCGCCATGGAGGGCGGGCCTGGACCTTTCGACCTTATCGCCGAGCATCTCGTTTAAGACTTCCGCCGTGGCCTCGACAAAGGCGTTTATATAGTCGAATCTCATTTGCCGGGTCTTTCCGTAAAATAGCGATTAAAATCCTCGCTATTTTACAAACCATTGATATTTCGGCGAGTCCTCTCGCCGAAATTGTTTCGGTGTGCGGACACACCGAAACATCCAAAAAATCCGCTATTTTACAAACCGGCGATTTGGCCGGTTTTCCACCCAAAAATCAAAATCTATTTTTGGGGTCTTTCCTTCTCAAGCACGAATTTAATTATCTCGGCCGCGCTGCGCGTCTTGAACGGCTTGGATATATAGTGCGCGGCGCCGAGCGATATGGCCTTCTTTACGATATCCTCGTACCCGAGCGAACTCACTATTATGACCTTGGCTCCCGCGTCCTTTTCGCGTATCATGCCGAGCGCCTCGAGCCCCCCCATCTCCGGCATGGACACGTCCATCAAAACAATGTCGGGCCGGAGCTCGAAATACCTCTCAAGCGCCTCCTTGCCGTTAGCCCCTTCGCCTATAACGGAGCCGCCTATGGACTCGACGAGCCTTTTTAAGTTCTTTCTCGCGAAAAGGGAATCGTCCACTATGAGAAACCTGTACGCCTTGGCAAGAGGCGTCATCGCTTCACTTTGCTGCGGCATATTCGCCACCTCCGTTATCTTTTTCAAGAGCTCCCGCGGCGCCGATTATCTCCTCGGCCATGTTGTCGAGGGACGCTATCTTTTCGACGTATCCCCTCTCTATCGCAACTCTCGGCATGCCGAACACCACGGAACTCGGCTCGTCCTGCGCGATGGTGCGCGCTCCGGCGCGCTTCATCTCTCCTATGCCTTCGGCCCCGTCCTCGCCCATCCCCGTCATTATGACGCCGATCGCCCTTTTCCCGTATTCCCTCGCCACCGAATGGAAAAGCACGTCCGCCGAGGGCCTGTGCCCGTTTACCGGAGAACTTTCGCTCAACATGGCTATGGCGCCCATGCCGGTCTTCTTTATCTTCAGATGCTTTCCTCCCGGCGCAACAAGCGCCCTGCCGTGGATAACGACGTCCCCGTCAGCGGCCTCCTTGACCTCTATCCGGCATATCTTATCGAGCCTCTTGGCGAAGACCTCGGTAAAACCGGCCGGCATGTGCTGCACTATAAGTATCCCGGCCTGAAAATCAGCCGGAAACTTCGGCAAAAAGTAACTCAAGGCGTTCGGCCCGCCGGTTGAGATGCCTATCGCCACCACGTTCTTGGCGGACCTTCCGCTCCCAAGCGGCCTTAACCTTGAGGC
>JBAQMW010000182.1:0-1956 GCA_049303155.1 Thermodesulfobacteriota bacterium
ATCCTCATGAGCACGGACTCTATCTTTTCGTTTACCATTTCGCTCCCTTCAAACAAGGTCAACTCTTCAACGAGTTCCATGACGAGCCTCGAGTTATCCATGCCGGAAAGCATATCCGGCACGGCCTTTAAAAGAAACGTCTCCCCGCCCTTGGAGACCGAATGCCCGAAGACCTCCATCTCGAAACCGAGCCTCTTGAGATGGGGTGTTACGCGAAGGAGCGTCTCTTTTTCTTCCGGGTTAGTTTCTATCCTCTCCGGCAAGAGAAGGTACTGAGAGCCTATGCCCTTCTCATTATAATAGAGGGTCTTTAATCTTTCAAACCTCGCGCGCTCAGCCGCGCCGTGCTGGTCTATCACCCAGAACTCCTCGTGCTTCTCGATAGCGAGGAACTCGCCCCAAAGCTGGCCTATGATTTCAAAATCATCCTCAATGCCCCCTTTTTCTCCCCTTTGCCAAAGGGGAGGGGATTGAAGAGATTCCGGGATTGCGTTTGAGTTTTCTTCCCTCCGAACGGCGTAAGGCATTACCGGCTCCCTCGCCTCAAAAGAAGCCTGGCGGGCAAACGAAGCGTCTTTAAAAGACGGCATATTGGTATGGGTCGCAACCGACATCTTCCCTGCCTTTGAAAGGGCCTCGAATACCGAGGCCTTCACAACGTCGTAAATCATGGAAGGCTTTTTGAACCTTACCTCGTTCTTCGCCGGGTGCACGTTGACGTCAACGCTGTCGAAAGGCGTTCCTACGTTTATGACAGAAAAAGGATACCGCGCCTGCGCCATTGTGCCGGAATATCCCGCGATAATCGCCCTCAAGATGCCTCTGTCGCTTATTGCGCGGCGATTGACGAAGGGGAAAACCTGCTTTGAGGTCGGATAAGTGACTTCCGGCATGGCGATAAACCCGTCAATGGCAATGCCGCCGGGAGCAAAAAGACAAACCTCGACAAGAGTCTTGGAGATGTCCTCGCCGAAAATATCGGTTATCCTCTCGAGAAGGCTTCCCTTTATCGTATCGAGCGAGACGTTTCCGTTATGCGAAAGGCGAAACCTTATGCCCGGATAGGCCAAGGCGACGGCCTTTACCGCATCAGTGATTTTCCCGAACTCGGTTCCGGCGGTCCTCATGAATTTAAGCCGCGCCGGGGTATTGAAGAAAAGGTCTTTTACCTCTATCGAGGTTCCTTCAGGGCACCCGTCGTCTTCTATCAAGGGCTTTTTTACTCCCTCTGCAATTATCCTCGTCCCAATGATGGAGCCCTTTAATTTTGTCCTTAATATTATCCTGCTTACAGAGGCAATGCTCGGCAAAGCCTCGCCTCTAAAGCCGAGGGTTGCGATGTTGAGCAGGTCTTTTTCGTCAACAATCTTGCTTGTCGCGTGGCGGCAAAAAATAAATTCGCTATCGTCCCTCGACACGCCGCACCCGTTGTCAATCACCTTTATAAGACCAAGTCCGCCGTTCTCGACGCTTACGCTTATCTCAATTGCCCCGGCGTCTATGGAATTTTCGACTAATTCCTTCACCACGGACGAGGGCCTCTCGACGACCTCTCCTGCCGCGATCTTCGTCCAAAGGCTTTCAGGAAGAAGGATTATTTTCCTTTGCATAAGAATAAGTTTAACATATATGCGGGTTATTTCTCATTTCATTTTTTCTCCTCTCCCCGGGGTACCCACCCGAAGGGAAGGGTCTGGAGAGGGTAGGGTGAGGGGTAGGGCGCCACTTCAATCAGGAAGGTTTTGTCTTTCGTAGATCAGGGCTTTAGCCCTGATACAAGGTAGTACATTTACAACCGCCGGGGCAGCCCTAAAGGGCTGCGCTACATAAAAAGGCAAGCGAGTGGTAATTACAAAAACCTTCCGAGCGGGCACTTTGAGCAAAGAGGTTCTTTTGTTTTGCAAAAGTCCTTGCCCGTCTTTACTATAAGGGCGTGATATTCGTTGAACATCGCGG
>JBAQMW010000183.1:0-3669 GCA_049303155.1 Thermodesulfobacteriota bacterium
GATGGGTACCCCGCCCTTTGTAAAAGGGGGTAACCTTGTTTATCTCATCGGAAGCGGCGCTTGGGCTCAAGAGCATTCCCCCTTTTCCGGCAAGAAGCCGCCTTTGGTCAAGCATGAGGACGGATTCTATGGCAACGAGGAGCGGCCCTGTCGGAATCTTTTTTCCGGTTTCGAGTTCCGAGAGATAGTTTCTGGAGATGCGGAATTTTTCAGACATCTCCTCTTGGCTCATGTTGAACTTCTTCCTCAAGAGGCGGAGTCTCTTCCCGGCATCCCTGCCAAGGCGCGCTTGTGTCCGACCCGCTCTCTGAGCCGGTACCCCGAAGGGGCGCGCCTTTCCCTGAGCATAGGCATATTTAAGCGTGTCTTCCATAAGTTTTTGGATTGGTTGATGTCGCGAAGAGAGTTGCGTCTGATACTTATATAGCAGGTTTTTTTCAAAGCGCAAGGGGTTGGCAAAAGATTTTTTTAAATGTAACGAAAAACGCGGAAAGCGGCTATTTGGAAGAGGACTCCCTGTCCTTCATGGCTTTTTCTATTTCCTTCGCAATGATGTCCACTGTTTCGAAGGGGTTTTTTGAATCTCTTATGGGCCGTCCTATCACGAGGTAATCCGCGCCGTTAAATACCGCTTCGTACGGAGTAACGACGCGCTTCTGGTCGTCTTTCGGCTCGTCTTGTTTAAGTCTTATGCCGGGTGTTAGCGCGATAAATTCCTTGCCAAAAGTTTCTTTTATCTTTTTTGCTTCGAGTCCGGAGCATACGATTCCGTCGAGGCCGCATTTCTTCGCGAGGGCCGCCCTTTTTAAAACGAGCGCTTCGACGTTTCTTAAAGCCGGGTCCATGTCGTTGAGATCTTCTTTGGACATGCTCGTAAGCACTGTAACGCCTAAAATCTTAAGCCTGCCGCCGCCTGCCGCTGTTGCGGCTTTTAAAACTTCCTCTCCGGCTGAGGCATGAACTGTGATGAAATCCACCCCCAAACAAGCGGCCGACGAGACCGCCCTTTTAACCGTCTCAGGGATGTCGTGAAATTTTAAGTCGAGGAATATTTTTGATTCGGGCGAGATTTTCTTGATTTTTTCTATGACAGAAGGGCCGGACGCTACAAAGAGTTCCAGCCCGATCTTGAAAACCCCGACAAGGCCTGAGAGGTTTTTTGCGAATTCAAGAGCCTCTTTTTCCGTGGGGAGGTCGAGGGGGAATACTATGCGTTCATGGGGTTTCATTCCCCGGCTAATTTCTTTGCGTGAAGCTCCAAGAGGTCTTTTCTCGTGAAAAGCGATTCAAAGGCGCAGTATTTTTCGACGTTTTGCCTTCCGCCTTCTTCGCGATCGAGCAACACGAGCGCCTTTATGACCTTAAATCCTGCGGCAGTGGCGCTTTCTATGGCCTTTATAGTGGATGCGCCGGTTGTTACGACGTCGTCCACGACGACCACCTTGGCTCCGGCTTTGAGAGGGCCTTCGATTTGTTGTCCCGTGCCGTGCTTTTTCGGTTCTTTTCTCACGATGAAAACATTTAAGGGTTTGCCTTCCATGTTCGAGACAAAGGCCGCAGCGTAGGCCAGAGGGTCTGCTCCGAGGGTAAGCCCTCCTATGCCGTCTATGGAGTCGTTTTTAATGCGTTCAAAGAGGAGTTTTCCCGTGAGCACCATGCCTTCGGCGCTCAAGACGGTATTCTTGGCGTTCACGTAAATGTCGCTTTTTGCGCCTGAGGAAAGCAAGAACCCTTTATCGGGGTCGTACCTGAAGGATTTTTCGTAGAGTATGTTTAAAAGTTTGTCTCTCATGGGATTGTTTCGAGAAATGATACACCTTAAGCGGGTTTTAAATCAAGGCAGGCGTGACGCCCGACCCATGCTTCGCATGGGTACCCCGCGCAATGTTTCAATTTACATCGTGCTATATGCGCCACAGTGGTTTATTAATTCATCGCGCCGTCCGCATGACTCAGTCTTCGTTAGGCATTGCCTTGGGCTCGATGTGTTCGAAGATTTTACCCTGAAAGTTTCTCAAGACGACCTTGTCCTTTGACACGGACACGACGTAGCTTGGGGTTACCGGGATTTTTCCGCCCCCTCCGGGTGCGTCTATGACGAAGGTCGGTACGGCGTAGCCGGTGGTGTGGCCTCTTAGTTTTTCGATAATCTTGATGCCGGTCGAGAGAGGGGTTCTGAAGTGCGCGGTGCCGAGCGCCGGGTCGCACTGGTAGAGGTAGTATGGCCGCACCCTTATCTTCAAGAGTTCCTGCATGAGTTTTTTCATTATGGAGTGCCTGTCGTTTATGCCTTTAAGTATCACGGTCTGGCTTCCGAGCGGTATTCCGGCGTCCGCGAGCATGGAGCAGGCTTTTTTAACCTGAGGCGTTATCTCCCTCGGATGAGAGAAGTGGATGCTCAAAAAGAGCGGGTGGTATTTTTTAAGCATCGAGACGAGCTCTTCGTTTATCCTCATGGGAAGAGTTACGGGAACCCTCGTGCCTATGCGTATCATCTCGACGTGAGGAATGGCGCGCAGCTTGCTTATGTAGTGTTCGAGGAGATCTGTTTTCATCATGAGCGGGTCGCCGCCGGAGATTAACACGTCGCGTATGGATTTGCGGGACTTTATGTATTTGCACGCCTCCTCGAAGTTCTCCAATCCCATGGGGGACTTTTCGTCTCCGACGAGGCGGTTGCGCGTGCAGTAGCGGCAGTACATGGCGCAGGAGTCGGTTACTATGAGGAGCACGCGATCCGGGTAGCGGTGCACGAGCCCGGGTATTGGAGAGTGAGAGTCCTCGCCGCAGGGGTCTACCATTTCTTCGGGGGCCACGCGGAGTTCTTCTATCCTCGGTATGGCCTGTTTTCTTATGGGGCAGCTCGGGTCGTCTTTGTCTATGAGGGAAAAGAAGTAAGGGGTTATGGCCATGGCGAGCCGGCCCTTGGATTTTTTGAATCCTTCTTTTTCTTCGGGCGTGAGTGTTATGAGTTTACTCAGGACTTCGAAAGAGGTTATCCTGTTTTTGAGTTGCCACAACCAATCCGAGCTTTCCGGATGGTTGTTGGGCTCTTCAAAAATATGAACCTGACGGTCGAGGCTTCTTGCCAGGTTACCGCTTGGTTCAACGCTATTTGCGAATCCTTCGGGCGGTTTCATATCTCGCAGAGTTATTGTTTTTCAACACTTTCGTTTTTTATCAAACTCATCTGCAGTGTCGAGATCTCTTCCATTGCCTTTTCAAAAGCTATCTTGTATTTAAAACCCTTTTTAAGATATTTCCAGATTACCTCTACTTTTTTTACGTCCTCTTCGTTGTATTCCCTGAACTCTTTTTCGCCTATTACTGTTTTATGCGGTTTTATATAGCCCTTTTGCTCGAGATAATAGAGTTTATGTCTCGGTATGTCTATCTTTGCGAGAAGTTCCGGTGTTCTCATTTGCAACCCTTTTTAACTTTAAAAAGGAATTCATAGTTAACGTTAAAGATGACTTCATCTGTAACTTTAAACTCATAATACCACTTTTTTAAAGATTGTCAAGCGGAATTTTTTGTCCTTGCGGACGGCATAATGAATAAAAAGCAAAGATTAAATATCAAAAATCAAAAGTAAGGTTTGCTTTTTATAAAAAAAGAATACCGAAATTTTGACTCCCTGCTTAAAGCCTGCCGGGACATGCTTTGATT
>JBAQMW010000184.1:0-3108 GCA_049303155.1 Thermodesulfobacteriota bacterium
CCCGCACGTCGAGGGCGGGGTCGCCGTCGTGCATAACGGCATCATAGAGAACTATATTCCATTGAGGGAAGAACTTAAAAAACACGGCGCGAAGTTTAAGAGCGAAACCGATACCGAGATATTGGCCCATCTCATAGCGGCCGAGGTAAAAAAAGGCGGCAAGCTTGAGGATGCCGTGAGGGCCGCGCTTAAACGCGTAAAAGGCACTTATGCCATAGCCGTCGCGAGCAAAAGCGAACCCGATAAACTCGTGGCCGCGAAGATGGAGTGTCCGCTCGTGGTCGGCATCGGGGACAAAGAGGCAATCATATCGTCGGATGTTTTGGCCATAATGCCCATAACGAGGAGGGCTATATTCTTAGATGACGGAGAGATGTGCGTCGTAACTCGGAATAGCGTTACGGTCTCGACGCTTGACGGCAAGGATGTTTTGAAGAGCCCGAAGGTCATAGAGTGGAGTCCGGTCGCGGCCGAGAAGGGCGGCTTTAGGCACTTCATGCTTAAAGAGATATTCGAGCAGCCGAGGGCCATAACCGACACCTTCAGGGGGCTCGTCATGGAGGAAGAGGGAGACATATTTTTTAATGAGTTCGGCATAAATCTTAAAAACGTTCGGAGAATATGCATCGTAGCTTGCGGCACGTCGTGGCACGCCGCTCTTATAGGAAAATTCCTCATCGAGGAATGGGCCGGCATACCGGTCGAGGTGGATTACGCGAGCGAGTTCAGGTACAGGAACCCGGTCGTGGATAAAAAAACGCTCGTCATCGCCGTCTCCCAGTCGGGCGAGACCGCTGATACCGTCGCGGCAATAAAGGAATCCAAGAGAAGGGGAGCGCAGGCGCTCTCTATCTGCAACGTTACTGATTCAAGCCTCACGCGCGAGGCCGATTGGACGCTTTACACTCACGCCGGCCCTGAGATAGGGGTCGCGTCCACCAAGACGTTCACGGCGCAGATTGCCGCGCTCTACATGCTTGCCTTGTATATCGGGAGGAGGACGGGCGCGATAGACAGGGCAAAGGGCATGGAACTTGTCCATGAGTTGAGAAAGACCCCTGCGAGACTCGAAAAGGTTTTGCATGAAGAAAAGGCGATTAAAAAAATCGCGAGCAAGTATTTCCATTCGAGAGATTTTTTGTTTCTCGCGAGAGGCATAAATTATCCGATAGCCCTTGAGGGGGCTTTGAAATTGAAAGAACTTTCCTACATACACGCCGAGGGGTATCCCGCCGGCGAGATGAAGCACGGCCCCATAGCCTTGATAGACGAGAACATGCCGGTGGTGTTTCTTGCGCCCATGGACTCGCACTACCCGAAGGTCGTCGCCAACATGGAAGAGGTGAAGGCGAGGGGAGGCAGACTCATAGCCTTCGTGAGCGAAGGGGACACCGAGGCAACGGCCAAGGCCGACGACGTAGTGGTCTTGCAGCATTCTCCGCACTACCTGACGCCTCTTGTGTTTTCTATCCCGATGCAGCTTCTCGCGTATCATGTGGCGGTGCTTCGCGGCACGGACGTTGACCAGCCGAGGAATCTCGCGAAAAGCGTTACAGTGGAGTAAAATTTTTACATGAGGGAGGGTGAAAGCCCGGCGCAACAACGCTCGGGTTTTTCGATTTACTGCATATGGAATACACGCATCTCGCGCTTTTTATTTTTATCGCGGCTTCTTATCTTCTGGGTTCTCTACCGACAGGGCTTGTGATAGCGAGGTTCTTCGGCGGGGTTGACCCGAGAACGGCCGGAAGCCGCAATATCGGAGCCACTAACGTCGGAAGGACTTCCGGGAAGCTCGCCGGAGCCCTGACCCTCGGCGGGGACGTATTGAAGGGCGTGATACCGACCCTTTTGGCCCACTATTATTTTTCAACGCCGTTATTCGTCGCGCTCGTCGGCTTTTCAGTATTCATCGGGCATATCTATCCGGTGTTTCTGGATTTCAAGGGAGGCAAGGGGGTCGCGACGGCGTGCGGAATATTCGCGGTAATCTCTCCTCTGGCGTTGATTTTAGCTCTCGCCGTGTTTTTTGCCGTGTCTTATTCCACGAGATACGTTTCAATCGGCTCCATGACCGCGGCCCTCTCGGTGCCAATATTTCAGGGACTCACCGGCAAAAACCAGGTTTACGTGACCATGAGCGTGATAATGGCGATATTCATGATAATAAAACACGCGGACAACATAAGACGCCTCGGCAGGGGAGAGGAAAATAAGATGGGCAAGCCTAAAGCTTCTTAAGCCTTTTCTCCTTGAGCCGTTCTTTTTTGGGCAGTTTCCTTCCTGCGCCTTTCTTGTCTTTCCTTTCCTCTTCTTCGTCCTCTTCGATAACGCCTTTCATGTCTTCGTATTCGCTCGCGCCGAGTATGGAGAGAAACTCGTCGGATGAAATCACGACCGTGTTTTTCGACATGGCGAAAGTCGCGACGTCCCTGTCCGAGGTTACGAGGGTAAGCCCTTCCCGGAATCTTTCGGCGTATTCCTTGAGTACGGAATCAGCGGTCTCCCCTGCTCTTGAAAATATTATCTCCACTCCGTCTTTCATTTCTCTTGAGCGGGAGAGCCTTCCCATGCCCGCTCCGTCGAATATGACCGCGAGTTTCGCGCCTTTTGTTTTTCTGTAGGGAATGAGGCGTTTTACGAGGGCTTCTCTTTGCGCCTCGATGTCCCTCACCGAAAGCCCCATGCCCGTGGACGCGCCTATCAAGTTATAGCCGTCTATAACTATGCGTATCGCCATAAGAGGAAGGGTAACAGAAGAGGGAGGGTCTTTGCAAGTAAAGACCGTGATGCGTATAACGGCCTTTCATTGCCCTCCGCAGGACTGCCTTTTTTATAGGCAGAATTGCCGGCGACTGCACCTTTTTTAGCCGCCACAAAAAGAGCGCTGGTATGAAAGCGTATATAATTCAATATGTTAGGGTTAGGCACGAGATTTGCATTATTATATTGATGTTGCCGTGTGGCGCAAGAACGCTTTACACTTCGCCGTGGCCGTGTTATGTTAATCCGGATTAATGATAAGCCGTTTAAGGAGGCAGTAAGATGAAAAAAATAGAGGCCATAATAAAGCCCTTCAAGCTGGACGAGGTGAAGGAAGCCCTTAAC
>JBAQMW010000185.1:0-11164 GCA_049303155.1 Thermodesulfobacteriota bacterium
AGGCCGGCGCGGCCATCAAAGCTCCTCATCGAGGCATTCGCTATGCGCAGTTTTATGCCGTTATACGTTCCGGGTTCGACAAACGCCTCGGCAAGGAAAATCTGAGTGTCCGCGAGTTTAACGGCGCTTATTTCAGCCGGACCGGACTCTATCTTAACCGTCTTTCCGGCGGAAGAAATAAGTTCCATCCCGTCTATGGTGAAAATAATGTCGGGAGGAGAGATAACTTCTTGGTGGATGTAAAAAAGAAGCCTCGCGGCTCCCTGCGGAGAAACTGACTTTGCGGGCGCCAAGGGCAAGACTTCGCACGAAGCAACGAGAAGAAGCGACAACATGAGCGTTAAAAGGCCGTAAGTTCTCACGCCAACCTAACCCCCGAATTCCAATGCGTAAAATAAAAAACCCCACCCGGAATGCTCCATGATGAGGCGCGCGCCACCTCTGAAAATAATCTCGAAAAATCTACCATTATACGGACGATATTGCAACCATTTTCTTACCGCCCGCCCTAAAGGGCAGGGGATTAAGGGAAGTGGGTTTTAATTTCAATATCGAATATATGGTATGTGGCGTGAGGAAAATAAATAAGGCCCCAATAAAGAACCATAGCCGTTGCGAAACCCGCCGCGACCCACGCGGCCGTTCTCTTATTGCTCCAGCCGGAGAGGATTCTTCCGTGGAGAGCCGCGGCATACATGAGCCATGACGCAACGAAGAGGTACTCTACCGTGTCCCACATCCACCACCTTCCGTGAAGCCGCGCGGAGTAATAAGAGCCGATGACGAAGAAAACGGTCTGGCCGATAAAGCCGTAAAGAAGGCCTTTCCTCATAAGCCAATCGGAGGCGGCGTCAACCGTTTCCTCCTTAATCCCCCCTAACCCCCCTTTGGAAAAGGGGGTAACCTCCTTTTTTATCAAGATGCCTATCGCGGCCGCGAAAACAAGCGTATAAAATCCGTAGGCTATCCAGGCGAAAAGTACGTGGAAATCCACCCACAGGCTCTGCTCCGAGATGACAAGCGGCTTACGGCCCGAGTCGAAGAGGCTCCCGTAAAGAAGCGTGGCAAAAGCGAATGTGGCGGTGAAACGCGCGAACCTCCCTTCCCTGTCGAAGATTAGGGAAAAGAGCGCAACCGTGAAAGAGGCCGAAAGTGTTTTCTCGTAAGTGCCGAATATCGGCGGGTGTCCGGCATAATACCACCTTACGCCTATAAGAACGCCGAACAAAGCGATTGCAAGAACATAAAAAACGCGGTAGCGTCTTACGGTAAGAAAACCCGAAAAAGCCGCAAGCGCCGAAGCGGCGTAAAGAGAAAGAGATGCGAAATACAGAATTTTTTCAAGGCCTTCCAAGGCTAAACCCTCCGGGGATTATTATTCCGGCGGGAGCAGGTTTGCAACCTGCTCCTTGTCGCTCTTTCTTCTCTCGAAAAGCCGCAGGCCAAGGCCGATTAACCCCACGACAAAACCAACGAACACTATTGACTCGCCCGGGTCTTTCACGATGCCGATATTGACGAAACGCCTCGCGCCGGTAAACGCAAGAGTCGCGCCTCCGAACCTGACGCTTTCGCCCTTCTTTAAAATGCCGTCTCCTATCGCGTTGCCCATCCACTCGACCCTTATCGCAAGAGCCGGTTCTTTCAAATAAAGAGTCCTGTTTGAAACTTTTCCGTTTTCCACGACAGCGTCCGGGTAAAACCGCATGAAAATCTTATAACCTTTAATCTCTATCGAATCGACGGCGCCGGGAGGAAAGACCTTGGCTTCGACATAACCCTTATACAGAAGCGCCCCGTTATTCTCGATGTGCAATTCCGGAAAATAACCGAACCCAATAAGCCGAAGCCTCGCACCGTTTATCTTTACCCCGTCGTTAAGCCAAACGTCTCCGTCATTTTCGAGCGTTTCTGCCGGATACTTAAGTGCGGCCTTGAGTCCGGTGAAATAAAGGGCGTCTTTCCAGAATACAGGCTCTATACCGGAGACCTTGAACGACACGCCGGGTGAAAACTTATCAAAAGACTTTCCCGCGCTATGCCCGGCGTATTCCTTTTCATCTCCGAAAAAACTCTCCCCCTCGACAACAACCGTCTCACCGGCGAAGCGAAATATCGCGCTCGTTATAATCCCTATGGCGACGATTATAAAAGCCGCGTGAAAAACAATGTTGCCTTTGTACGCGTATTTCTGCGTTACGAGACTTATTCCCATGTTGATGAAAAAGAACGCGGCCCATATTGAAAGAGGAACCCAAACCATATAGCCCGCCGGCGGAATCAAGCCGGTTATCCACATTACCGCAAGATACAAAAAATACCAGGCTCCGATTTTAAGGAGCGTCATGGAAAATCGCTTCGAGCCTATGTAATTAAGCATCCTTTTAAACATTTCGCTCCATCCGTAAATCCGAAATTCCGGGGACAGTCCCGATTCTACGACTCCGCTTCGCTCCGTCCGTAAATCTGGGACAGTCCCCATGGATTCCCCGCGCCTATCTCCCTAAAGGCCCTTCCCATTGGTATCTGTATCATGGCGCTCGTAAGATGCGTCATGGGGAAACCCTTGAGCCTCAAACTCAAAAGGCGGCTTAAAACCCTCTTTAAAGAGAACCCCTCCGCGCGGAGCCAGAAAAGCGCCTGCTCCCTTTTCTCGACGCTCATAAGAGGGTCGTCGTGCGTAAATACCGCCCTGTTGCCGTTATAATACTCCCAGCCCCTTTCGGGTATGAGATAGGGCTTGTAGATTTCATAGAGGTCTGTTCCGGGAAAAGGCGTTACCTGCATCGGGTGCGGCATTATCTTAAGCCTGTCGCAGGCATCCAGCGCCCTTTTGTAATCGTCCGGCGTGTCTTTTCTTCCGCCTAACATCAAAAACATCATCACGTCTATGCCGTAATCCTTTATCTTCTTTATGGCCTCGCTCCTGTGGCCTCCCTGTTTTACGAGGGCGTTCCACTCCTTAAGGCTCTCGACGTTCTCGGACTCCCACCCTACCATTACGAGCGTCAGTCCGCTCCTCCTGCCCCACTTTAAAAGTTCATCGCCGCGGCGTCCCTGAACGCTCACCAAATCCCCGGAGCCTATCCACCACTTTCTCGAACCGGAAAGCTCGCGGTAGAGTTCGGTATAAAGCTTTATCGAACGCTCCAGACCCGCGCCCCAGATGTTGTCGTCAACATTCCAGAACATCCAATACGGGCTTTCGGAAACCTCTCTCACTACGTCTTCTATGGGACGGTGGCGTATGTTTGTGCCGAAGAACTTATAGACCGAGCAATAAGCGCATCTATAAGGGCAGCCTCTCGCGGTAAAAAAAGAACCCATTGGGTATTTGGTTTTAAGGAGTCCTTTTTTGGGGCTCGGAAGGCCGGAGAGTTCGCACTGCTCTCCGTTATACAAGGGTTTTAAAGAGCCGTTTTTAAGGTCTTTTATGACGTCCGGCCAAACGCCTTCGGCCTCGCCCGTAACGACGGCGTCGGCGTGGGTCTTGCCCTCTTCGGGAAGCGCTGTAACGTGCATGCCTCCCAAAACGACCTTAAGCCCCCTTTGCCTCAAACGGTCGGCTGTCCTATAAACCCACGGGGACTGAGGGGTAAGAACCGTCAAGCCTACAAGGTCGGCTTCGACGGAATTTACGTCAAGGCCTTCCCTGTTCGCGTCTATGAGTTCCACTTCCACGTCGGGGGCGGTCTTTTCGGTAAGAGCGGCTAAATACTCCAATACGGGAGGGGCTATGGGAAGCCCTTCGCTTTTCTGTATCTCGTCAAGACGCGCGAGTTTTATAAGGCCGCCGCCGCCTTTTTCGACGTACTCTCCGAAGGGCGGCGATATGAGGGTTATTTTCATCGAGGGAAGGTTCTTTAGCCCGCGGCCTTTTTCCCGCGTGTCTTAAACGAACTCATGTATCTTTCGACCTCTTCCGGGATTCTGCCGAGGTCGCCGATTTTGTTTACGAGAAATGAATTCGTCATCATGAGCCTCATGGCCTCAAGCATGTAGTTTCTCTTGAACTCGTCTTTAAGCGAAAAGACCTCTTTCAGCTTGCCCATGTAAAATCTCCGATAGCAGTCGACTATCGCCTTGTCGATCTCAGCGAGCGTCATGGCGTCCGGCTCGACTATGGGGTCTATGAGATTATATTTTTTATAATCGAAAACCCTTATGCGGGACTTCAAATCCTCATACATGTCCGCGTAGGGCCACGGCGCTATGGCTAAAAAATGGCAAAAATCCGGATTATATTCTATCGCGAGCCGAAGGGTTTCTTCAATCGAATCCTTTGTCTCGGACGGAAGCCCGAGTATCATGGAGGTCTCGGTTATTATGCCGTTCTCGTTAAGAAGCCGAAGCGCGACTTTACTGTCCTCTACGCTTATCTCCTTTTTAAAGAGTTCGAGGGTTTCCTTCGTGGTCGCTTCTGTTCCGACGTATATGTGTATTATGCCGGCCTTTCTGTATTTAGGGAGGATGTCCTTGTCCCTCAAGATGTCCTCGACCCTCGTCTCCATGAGGAGATAAACGCCCATGTCCGCTTCTATCAAGAGGTCTAAAAATCTCTCCCAGCGAATCCTGTCCTGAGTCGGATAATCGTCAGTTAAGAGGACGACGTTCACGTCGAATTTTTCCTTCTGAACGCGTATGTCTTTTATCAGGCTTTCCGGGCTTCTGGCCCTCCAACTCTTTTGCCAGAATATGCGCTGCGAGCAGAAGCGGCATTCTTTATCGCACCCTCTGGAGGTATCCAGCGCGCCGAGCCTTGAGTCCGGTATGACGAAGTAACGGTAATCGTTCCAATCGAGCAGGTCCCACGCCTTCTTGAGTTTATCGAGGGATTCGGGGGACATAAGAGGCCTGTCGGCGGTTACGACGATGGCATTGTCTTTCTTGTAGGCAAGACCCTTTACCAATGATATGTCCCCACCCGAATCGAACGTTGTGAGAAGCTCCCCAAGAGTCTCTTCTCCCTCTCCCCTTACTATAAAGTCAATCGATTTGGTCAGGGAAAATACCTCTTCATACATGAATGTCGGATGTATGCCGCCGAGTAGAGTTACGATGGAAGGGTCTACTGCCTTTGCCGTCTCCAATACTTTTATGGCGTCGGGAAGGGTGCAGGTTATCGCGCTCGTGGCGACAAAGCGGGGCTTAAGCTCTCTGATTTTTCCCTCGATTTCCTTATGCCCGACGTTCTTTGTCATGGCGTCGTAGATGACGCTTTCGAAGCCGGCCTCGCGCGCCGCTCCGGCGAGATAGACGCAGTTAAGCGGCACCCATCTGCCGGCGACCTCCACCACCCCCGCGTGGTAAGGAGGAGTTATGAAAAGGACTTTTGACTTCATTGAAATCCCCCGACCCATGCTTCGCATGGGTACCCCCCCTTTGTAAAAGGGGGAACCGTTACTTTCTCAGACTCCCTACGATGAGTCCGCCAAGGACTCCGAGTATGGTTCCGGCGATCTCGTGGATTAAGGCCATGTTGTGGGTAAACCCGGAATCCGCTCCGAACCAATAAACCACGAACCCGGCGCCAACGCCAAAGCCGGCAATCGCGCCTATGATAACCGGCGCGAGAAACTTATTCTTTTTAGCGTAAGGCCTTCCGCAGGCCTCGCAAACGTCTTGATGTGAAGACATGAAAACCTCCTCGCGTAATATTACGGGTGATGATTATAGCACGGCGTCGCAGTAACGTCATTGCGAGCGGAGCGAAGCAATCTCGATTTTTCCCCATCACCCTACCCTCTCCCGCAAGGGGAGAGGAAGAAAAAACTCACCTTTGCGGACACATGCGTTACGCGTTGCTCTTCAACATCTGCAAAAACGACACTTCGGCAATATTGGCCTTTTCTTTCGCATGCTCGATGGTCATGCTCACCATGTTGCCTTTACCGTCAAGGTCAATATAGAGGTTCTCGGTTATTTCTTTTGTCTCAACAACAGGCGCGTCCGAGAATTCAATCAACGCCGTATCCGTATCGGAAAAATACCGGATCTTCATGTCATATCCTCCTTAAACCCGCGATCAAAAAACGCGTTATGCACGGTCTCCCCATCTTCCAAAAGTATTACTCGTAAATATTTTCCGGCTTCTTTAACATAACTTCACTTTCTTATTCTTCCGTCGGCTTGAATTTCGGTTTTTAAAGGATTAACGACGGTTTGCAATATCCATTCTTCTTTGATGACAGCCCTGTCCGGACGTTGCCTGACGAATAAAAAGTATTGCGTAAACTTCATGCAGGCATACTCCCTGATTCGAAGACATGAAATAACCGTAAATTAATCATCGCATTATAGCACACCAACATCTGAGAATAAAAGGGATTTTCATGGCTCCCCTTTTCCCCGTTGACTTCCTATATATTACTTACGTAACTCAAGGCTTCAGCCTTGAGACATCAACCCTGAAGGGTTGAGTTACGTAGTTGACTTCCTCTCCTCATCTGGTAAATTCTATCCATGAACGGCGCAAGGCCGAACCCGGCCACAATGATAATATTCGGCGCGACAGGAGACCTCTCTCGAAGAAAGCTCCTTCCCGCGCTCCACAGGCTTAAGATTCTCGGCCTTCTGCCGGAGCCTTTCAATATAGCGGGCTTCGCCACGAGGCCTCTTACGGACAGCTCTTTTCGCGCCTACGCAACAAACGGCATAGAAGAATTTTCGTCGTACAAGCCGGTTGACAAGGCCGCTATGGAAGAACTTCTTAAAAACGCTCGCTTCGTGTCGTCCCCGTTTGATTCGCTTGACGGTTACCACTCCCTCGCGGCGAAACTCTCGGAAATGGACGCCACGGCCGGCGCCGAGACCTCGCGGATATTTTACCTCGCCACCCCTCCCTCCCACTTTCCGGTCATAATCGAGATGCTCGGCAGGAGCGGGCTTTCCAAAAAAAGAGAGTGGGAAAAAACTCCTCCGAAAATAATCGTAGAAAAACCCTTCGGAAGAGACATCTCTTCCGCAAGGGAACTCAACTCGCTTATCTCGAAATACTTTACCGAGGAGCAGGTCTTTCGCATAGACCACTACCTCGGAAAGGACACCGTCCAGAACATTCTCTTTTTCAGGTTCGCGAACGGCATATACGAACCGATATGGAACAGACGCTACGTTGACCACGTGCAGATAACGGTCGCGGAAAAAGGCGGGGTCGGAGAGAGAGGAAAGTTTTTCGAGGATACAGGCACGCTCCGGGACATGGTGCAAAACCACATCATGGAACTCCTCGCCCTCGTCGGCATGGAGCCGCCCATAAACATGGACGCCGACAAAATCAAGGCTAAGAAGATAGAGCTGCTCCAGAGCATAAGGCCGGTAACAAACGAATACGTGAAAGAAAATATCGTAAGAGGCCAATACGCCGGGGGAATCGGGGCACCCGCGCTGACCCATGCTTCGCATGAGTACCCCGGCGTGGGTCGCGGGGAGAAGATAATCCCATACAAAGAAGAAAAATACGTATCCCCTTCGTCAAACGTCGAGACATTCGTTGCCTTAAAACTTTTCATAGACAACTGGCGGTGGTCGGGAGTGCCGTTTTACATAAGGACCGGGAAAAGACTCAAAAAACGCTCAACCGAGATAGCGGTTCACTTCAAAACCGTTCCCCACTGCCTTTTTACGAGTTTGATGACGCGCTGCCCCGAGGGCAACATCTTAATACTTAAGATACAGCCCGACGAGGGCATCAGTTTCTGCTTCAACATAAAATACCCCGGCACCTCGAACGAGCTCGACGCGGTTACGATGGATTTTTCCTATAAAAAGGCCTACGGCGTGGAACTGCCCGAGGCTTACGAAAGGCTCCTCTACGACTGCATGACAGGCGATTCGACGCTTTTTCCGAACATAAAAAACATAGAGGTCTCGTGGGATTTCATAACCAAGATACTTTCCGCTTGGGAGGGCGAAACGCCGCCGCTCCTCTTGAACTACGAACCGCTCTCTTGGGGCCCGAAGGAAGCTGACGAACTCATAGAGCGGGATTCGAGAAAGTGGCGCGAGCCGGAATAAAAAACCAACCCCGGACGACCCGTGGATCCCGTCCGCGGGGTACCCACCCCATAGGGTGGGTCGTGAGGGGTTATGCGTGATATATTCGGTCGTTCAAGCAGTCGGTACCATTCCGGCAGGCTCAGTTAGCGATTACTTGCACACTAAGAGGCCACGCGTAGGAACCTGTCTTCGCGCCATCCGCGAGATACAGCCTGTAGCCGAGTTCTTTCATCTCTGTTATAACCCCGCCGGAACGGTTCGCCTCGTTCACGAATCCTCCGCTTCCGGTGATGACAGTAACTCTTCCTCCCTCGACCACCCATACCTCGCCAAACGGTCCGCCGGAACTTTCAAAGGAGAGTAAGTACCCGCTTCTGCTGTTCGTCTTGACCTCCATCACAGTGGCCTTCGCCACCTCGACATAACCCCTCGCCAAATCCTCTCTCGTAACATTAACAACCGGAGTTTGATACATAACCCTCTGGGTCGCGACAGCCAAAACGCGCACGCTCACTGTCATCGTCGCTCTTGCCAAACCTGCGAATGCGTTCCCCGCGAGGAGTCCGCTCATCATTATCATCATTGTTGCGATTGCCATGTATTTTAGAGTTTTCATTGTCCTCACCCCTCTCGGCTATATACTATTGGAAGAATCGTGCCAAGAGGATGAGGACTGTAACTACTTAGAATATAAAGGTATTTTCTCAGGATAACACTTATCCTGAAATAAGGTGTGCGCTTTTGGCAGGGTAAAGATACGCAAAAATCTTAAACATTACATGAATAGCAATGGTTACGAGCAGTTAGGCTTATAAAGCATGGTGTGCGGATTTGGTAAGAGGAGGTGCGGTCTTGGGAGGGTGGAACTTTAAGGCCATGAAAAACCATCTCTTTATTTAATGTAGCTCAGGGCTTTAGCCCTGATTGTAACTCAAGGCTTTAGCCTTGAAACATCAACCCTGAAGGGCTGAGTTACATCAAGACATCAGCCCTAAAGGGCTGAGCTACGCTTACCGCTCATTTAGCAGCCTACTTTATCGAATATTTTTCGATTTTTCGGAGGAGAGCCCTTCGGCTTATGCCGAGGATTTCCGCGGCCTTAGTCCTGTTGCCGCCTGTTCGCGCCAGGACGCTCAAAATGTGGGCATTTATCGCCCCATCGAGGGTCAGGCCGGCAGGAGTTATGGCGGAAGAAGGATTGATGGCGCAACTGCGGAGACTATCAGGCAGGTCGTCAAGTTTTATGAACGTCTCGCCTGTAAGTATGGCCGCGCGCTCGATTACGTTTTCAAGCTCGCGGACGTTTCCGGGCCAATCATAACTCGCGAGTATCGTCTGCGCGGGCCTCGATATGCCGGAGATGTCTTTGCCGGTCCTTTTATTGAAACGCTCCAAAAAAAACCTCGAAAGAAGCGGCAGGTCGTCTTTTCTGTCCCGGAGGGGCGGCACGCTTAAGGTAAGCGGCGTGAGCCTGAAATAAAGATCTTGCCGAAGCCTTCCTTCCTTCACCTCGGTTTCGAGGTCCCTGTTCGACGCCGCTATAACCCTGCACCTTGCCTTAAGCTCCTTATTCGAGCCAAGACGCCTGAACCCGCCGTCCTGAAGCACCCGCAGGAGATGGGGCTGAACAAGAAGAGGAAGGTTCTCCACCTCGTCCAAAAAGAGCGTTCCGTCATTCGTTGCCTCGAAAAGCCCTGCCTTGTCCTCGACCGCGCCCGTAAACGCGCCCTTTTTATGGCCGAAGAGTTCGCTTTCCACCAAATTCTCCACCACCCCGCCGCAATTAAAAACCATAAACGGCTTTGAGGCGACAGGGCTCTCTTCGTGAAGCGCCTTTGCGAGCACTTCCTTGCCAACGCCGGTTTCTCCTGTTATGGCAGCGACCCTGTAATAAGGGGCAAGCCTCCTTATAAACGAGAAAAGCTCCAACATCCGGGGATTTCTGCCGATAGCGCCGTGAAAGGTGTATTTGCCTGATATGCTCTTCTCAAGTTTCTGTGTTTCCGCCCGGACGTTTACGAGTTCCTCGACCCTCTCGACTGCGCGTGAAAACCCGGTTATGTCGGAAAGAGAATCCACGCACGCAAACGCCCCGGCCTTTATTGCCTCTATCGCGTCAGCAGCGTCCGTGCCAAAGACTATTATTTCGAGTCTCGGGTCATTGGCCTTTATGGCAGAAAAAGCCTCTTTCCCTTGTTCGAGCAAAAGAAGGTCGTATCTTCCGGCCTTGACAACGACCGAAGCAAGCCCTTCGGGCGGAAGCGTTTCCACCTTGTGGCTCTTTAACGCCTTGATGATTTCCCTTGATGGAGGATTTTTAAAGGCAATGAGGATATTGAGCATAATGCCGTTACCCGTAAAAGATAGATGCTGAACCAAGTTCAGCATGACATAGAAACATACTATTTTGTCACCCTGAACTCGTTTCAGGGTCTCATAAACCGATAACTGTCCACCGGTAACCGATAACTCGCTAACAGATAACCGTCCACCGATGGAAAAGGAATGTCTTTACCTCCTCTCCCCGACGGGGAGAGGATTGAGGTGAGGGATTCTTTCTTTTTCTTTTCATTCTTTCTCTATGCCCCCTCACCCTACCCTCTCCCCTTTGGGGAGAGGAAGAAACTGACACCACTAACCGTCAACCGGTAACTCGTTAATAAGTAACCGTCACAATAACGGTGCTTGAATACAACGCGCCGGCCGGCACGTCCTGCCCCGCGAAAATCCTTCCGAAGACGTCTCGTATAATCGGCGCCCCGGCGGTTACGCCTGTCTCGGTGCTCGGGGTTGCCGAAGGCCAGATTAGCGTCCTTGCGCCGTCAGTATAAAGTTGATAATTAAGGATATTTACGCCGCTTATCATCTGCCTCGCGCCCGCTATATGGAGTTGGTATATGGTATTTATGCCGCACGCGAACGTAAAGTTCCCCGCCCCTGCGATATTATCAACCGCATTAAGAGGGTCGTAAACTCCGAAGGCTACAGGGGCGGTGCCTGTAACGCTGCAACTCGGTATGACCGTCGTGGTAATCGTCAACGAGCCTGTGGCGAGGACGACCGCGGTATTCTTTCTGTAAACCGTAACAACGAGGCTTTCGATATAAACGCCTCCCGATACGTTCTGAAGCGCGGGGATACGGCCATACGCCGTAAACGTGTATCC
>JBAQMW010000186.1:0-3379 GCA_049303155.1 Thermodesulfobacteriota bacterium
CCTCTCCCCTTTGGGGAGAGGGTAGGGTGAGGGGGCATTTTCTTTAATCCCCTCTATAATCTCAAAAGCCCTTTTTACCAGCTCTTTCTTAACGTCATCCGTAAGTCCGTCAAAGCCCTTAAAAATCAAAATCATCTCATCAAATAACTTCCTGCCCGAAGCGTCAATGCCCACGGCCTCCTTGCAAAGAGACTCGACAAGATGCTCCATGCCCTTAACAGTATGCAGATGGGCGAAGTCGTCCTTCGAGGCAAACGTCAGGGGCTTAAGTAAGGAGTCGAGTATTTGAGAAAACGTTTGAGGGGTTTTGAGGGGCATTTTTATCCGCAGAGGCAATAGTTACTTAAACCCAAAATATCTCCGCACTCATATCATTTTATTCATTGCGCAGGAATTTGTCTTCGGCCGAATATGCTAAAGCCATTCGATTTCAACGAGGTTTTTAACCATTTTAAATTCAGGGTCTCCGGTAACTATTACCGCCTTTTCACGCATAGCCAGAGCCACGGCGAAACAATCCGAATACGAAATCGGGTATTTTGCCTTGATTCTCGACGCCTCTATTATATGGTCAAATGAATTTGAAAAAACCTGAATCGGAAGATTGGGAAGAATGGTCTCGATAAAATACTCCGCTTCTTTAACGCCTCTTTTACGGGCTATGATATAATAACTTTCCCCTACGTTTATCTCATTCATTATAACGGACCGGGTTTTACCCCCGTAAGATAAAATCTCAAGAACTCTCTCGTAACCGTCTTCCTTCTTAAGATACGCAAGAATGGCAAACGAATCAAGCAGTCTTTTTTTCTTCAAGCCTTCTTTCCTCCTTCCGTTCCTTTAAAAGCGCTCCGGCAAGAGAAACGCCTTTCTCGAAGACGCCGCAGAATTCCTTGACAGGGTCAATGGGAATGGGCGTAAGTTCGGCATGGTCTTTTACAACCTTGAGCAACACCTTCTGCCCCGATTTGATGCCGAGGGCGTCCCTTATCTCCTTTGGCACGACAATCTGCCCCTTGGTTGAGACAGTTACGGTTGACATCGTCTTACCTCCTTACAACAATCTTACTTTCTAATTAAAGTATAACAATCGTTTCATGGTGTGTCAAGAAAATAGAGGTGGGGTGGGCGCTGAGCGATACGGGCGAAGTTGCCCTTCGAAGCAAAGGTCAGGGGCTTAAGTAGAGAGTCGAGGATTTGAGAAAGAGTTTGAGGGGTTTTGAGTGGCATCTATAATGCCCTTTTAATTACAGAGTATTATGCCTTTTCGATGACTATCACAATAGAGACATTAATTGCTTATGGTACTTAAATATCATCTGGATCGTAAATATTATCATCTGGATAAATAAGCCGACTATTAATATCTTCAAGAAAAACTAAGTAATTTCTAACGTTTTTAGAAAATTCTTCAAAATCTCCTATATTCTTATCCTGATAGGCGTGAATCACATTTCGACGTTCTTGGATTAACTTAATCCACTTATTCCATTTTTTATCCAATATCGTTTCTGTTCTCTGTGATACTTTTGATATTCTTTCCTTCTCAAACAAAAATTGTCTCATTCTTCCTAAGTTTAACACATCAGGGTCTATCAATTTACCATTTTTACCTTTAGTAATAACGTGAATATCCTTTATATAGTCTTTGTAATAAATAGACAAAAACAACTTCAGCGTTCCTTCTACAAGAGATCCCAAATTGACCCAAGCAAGAATTAAACGGCCAGATTTTTCATCTGAATGAAAATTAGAATCAGCAAGCCAAATCTTCAAAGTCTTGGAAAGAGACGTTTGCCAATCAAGTCGCGATTTGCTTAACAACTTTGCTGCTTTAGCAGGAGCCCATCCTTCTGCTCTTGACCAAAACTTAGCGATACCTTTGTTAATATCGACAATTCGATCTATAACTATGTCAATTTCTTCGATTTCAGGTCTAACCATCTTTCCCCGCACCCTGCCACTCCTGCACCGTCCTCACCGACAACCCCTCTTTCAAAATCGCCTTTATCGCCTTTGTCGCGGCGTAGGCTCCGGAGACGGTCGTGAAATACGGAAGCCCCATCTCTATGGAGCTTCTCCTTATGGAATAGGAGTCGGCGACGCTTTTCAAACCAAAGGACGAATTTATCACAATAGCTATCTCTTTGCTCTTTATCCTGTCCACTATGTTCGGCCTTCCCTCTATGACCTTCAAGACAGGCTCGGCCTCCACGCCTTTTTCGCCAAGATACCTGGCAGTGCCACGCGTGGCAATGATGTTGAAGCCAAGTTCCTTAAGTTCCCTCGCCACCCTGACTATCGCTTCCTTATCAGCGTCCCTTACGCTTACGAAAACGTTCCCCTTAAGAGGAAGCGGGTTCCCTGCCGCGAGTTGGGCCTTTGCGAATGCCTTTCCGAAATCCTCGCCGATGCCCATGACCTCGCCCGTGGATTTCATCTCAGGCCCTAAGAGGCTATCAACTCCGGGAAACTTTATGAATGGAAACACGGCCTCTTTAACGGACGTATAGGCGGGTATGACCTCTTCAGTAAAGCCTAATTCCTTCAAAGTCCTTCCTGTCATGAGTTTTGTGGCGAGTTTGGCGAGAGGCCTTCCTATCGCCTTGCTCACGAAAGGAATGGTGCGCGAGGCGCGCGGGTTTACTTCGAGTATATATACGACCCCGTCCTTTACCGCGAACTGGACGTTCATGAGTCCCACTACCTTGAGTTCTCTTGCAAGCGCCTTTGTCTCGCGCCTTATCTCGTCGAGTATCTTTTTATCAAGCGAATAAGGCGGTAGAGAGCAGGCCGAATCGCCGGAATGTATTCCGGCCTCTTCTATGTGCTCCATCACTCCCGCTATGACAAACGTCTCTCCGTCGCTTATGCAGTCAACGTCAACCTCTATGGCGCCGTCCAAAAACTTGTCCACAAGAACCGGATGCTCCGGGCTTGCCTCGACAGCGCGCGTCATGTATTCCGTGAGTATCGCTTCGTCGTAAACTATCTCCATGGCGCGGCCGCCCAATACGTAAGACGGCCTTACCATTACCGGATAGCCGATCCTTCCGGCTATCTTGACGGCATCTTCGATGCTCCGCGCAATGCCGCTTTCGGGTTTTTTGATATTGAGTTTTTCAAGGAGCTTATCAAAACGCTCCCTGTCTTCCGCCATGTCAATCGAATCCGGAGAGGTGCCGAGTATCCTGACTCCCGCCTTTTCAAGAGGCACGGAAAGTTTTAGAGGCGTCTGCCCTCCAAGCTGAACAATCACTCCGTATGGCTTTTCCTTCTCCACTATCGCCATCACGTCCTCGAACGTCAAAGGCTCGAAGTAAAGCCTGTCGGATGTGTCGTAATCAGTAGAGACGGTTTCAGGATTACAGTTAACCAT
>JBAQMW010000187.1:0-2890 GCA_049303155.1 Thermodesulfobacteriota bacterium
TTCGAATACCTCCTCGATATAAACGTCATAGCGAAAAACATCGAAAAGGAAAGGGTCGGGGAACTTTTCAAGGAAGTCGAGCGCCTCGATTCTTCCGTGAACTTCCTTAAAGACCCCTATTTCGACGGGATATTCTCCGAAAACCGTGAAGCGATTGGCCTCAGAGACGAGATGCTTAAGCAGTGGAAGGACGTCTTGGATGCCGTAACGACCCTGAATAATGTGAAGAGCGCCGAGGCCATGCTTCTCGTCCATAACTCCGCCGACACCGCGACTTTTTTTATGACGGAAAGTTCCGAAAGGCTCAAGGACTACGCAGTCGAGCAAAGGGAGATTGCCGTTATAAAGAAGCGGGACACCGTTTTCGCGGCTATTTTGCTGTCGTTTTTCGCAGCCATAGGCGTGGGCGGGTTTTTTATCGTAACCGTACTCATGCCAATAAAGAAGTTTTTCGCCGCGTTAAACAGAGCGTTCCTCTCCGGATTCAAGGAAAACCTCCCCGAGAACCTGTCCGGCGAGCTCCGACCGGCGGCGGCAGGCATAAATAACGCCATACGCGGTCTCGCGAGCGCGGCTGAAGAAAACCGGCGAAGGGCGGATGATGCCGCGATAGAGGCTGCGAATTACGCCGGGTATCTCGACGCCATAAGCCGCATGACCTTGACCGTCGGCGCGACACTCTCGCCCTACGACGTCTTTAAGGCCGTGATAGCTTCGGTTACGGAGACCGTGGGCGCGGACTGCGTCGCCGTTTTTTTCAAGGAAGGCAATGTATTCCGCCTTAAATTTTCCAACGGTTATTCGAAGACGTTCTTCTATAAGGGCGAAGAACTGCCGGTCAACGAGAGGTCTTTTGAGGCGTGCGCCAAGGGCGAGCCAATGGTGTTCCGCGGCGTCAAGGAATATCCGGAAGGTAGATTCAGGGACGTTTTGGAATCCGAAGGGGTGCAAACCCTCGTTATGGTTCCGGTGATGAGGGAGGGGGAGGCAGTCGGTTTTCTGGACGTCGCGTTCAAGAATTCCAAAGGCTTTACGGAAGCAGACTTGTTTTTCTTGAAGACGGTTACCGGTAACATGGGCGTCGCGGTTTTATACTCGGAGATATTTTTCAAGGAATTTAACGCGAAGGCGTTTTTCGAGAGGATAATACACCAGATGCCTTTCGGCGCGGCTGTCTTCGATAAAAGCGGCGTGTGCGTTCTCGCTAACGGAGCGTTCAAGAAGCAGATGGGAGGAAGCAGCAGTTCGGACTTTGTCGGCAACTATCGTATATTCGACGACGAAACGCTTGAGAGACAGGACCTCATGCGGTTTGTAAGGAAGTGCTACGAGGGGCAATCCGCCGAGTTCACGGCCGAGTATAAAGGCAGGGGCGCCGCCGTTACGCATAAACTCAAGATAAGGAGCTTCCCGGTTTTCGAGGCCGGAGGGGACATAGGCGGCATAGCGCTTCTTTACGAGGACGCGGTAAACGGCAAGGAACGGCAATCTACTTAGTCTTATCTTTTTGTAGGGCAGGGCTTTGTCTTTATATGTAGGGCAGGGCTTCAGCCCTGATTGTAACTCAAGGCTTTGGTGAATTTTTTCACCTTATACCCCTCCCCACTCGTTGGGGAGGGTAGGGTGGGGCAGCCTTGAAACATCAACCCTGAAGGGTTGAGTTACATCAAGACGCAGGCTCTAAAGGTCTGCCATACGTAACGACAGGAAATAGGAGAGTCCGCTGAGATGCGCAATATTTTTCATTCGCTTAAGATATCCAGGAAGATAGGCGCGATATTCGGCGTGCTTCTTTTGATGATGGGGTTAGGAGGCGCGTTCGGCCTGTATAACGCCATAAGCATAGTGAACGTCGCGGAGTCGATGTATAAGAACAACTTCCAGCGTTCCGAGACCCTCTCCAACGCCGAGAAGGAACTCCTTATACAGCATCAGGAACTTTTTTTGCACGTTCTGTCAAAGGATAGTGAATCCAAGGAGTTTTTCGATAAATCTATTGTCCGGAGAATGGACACGGTTAATTCCCTCATCGTCGCCTACGGCGCGTACGGGCTTCGCGGGAACGCGGAGAAACTCATGGACGAGTTTGCGAAGGAGACGATTCTTTACTGGGACGTGCAGTTCCGAATACTCAATTTCTCCAACCAAGGCAAAAGCGAAAAGGCGAAAGAACTCGTAAGGGATGAAGGCAAGAGGCAGTTTAACGCCTCGATGTATTCGTTGAAGGACCTCTTGAATGAAGAGAGGCTTGCCGCCGCCGCCGCTTATCAAAAAAGCCAGTATCTCGGAAGGGCCATCACGGTGCTCACGGTCGCTTTCACGCTGTTGGCCATAGTGATGTCAACGGGGCTGTGGATGATATTAAGCCGTTCCATAGTAAAGCCCATACTCGACATCGGAGAGGCCTCGAAAAGGGTCGCGCACGGCGATTTCTCGCGAAGGGCTTCGGTCACGGGGCGCGACGAAATAGGGGAACTCGCCTCCGAGTTCAACAAGATGGCCGAAAACCTGAACGAGTACTACACCGTCCTCGGCAAAAAGGTCGAGGAGAGGACCGAAGAGTTGAAGGCCGCCAACAGCGAACTCTCGCAGAAGAAGATCGAGCTTGAAGCCAAGAACGAGGAACTCATGAGGGTCGGCAGGATGAAGAGCCTTTTCCTCGCGAACGTCTCCCACGAACTCCGTACGCCGCTCAATTCCATAATAGGTTTTTCGGAACTCCTTCAGGAAAAGTCGTTCGGCGAGCTGAACGAAAAGCAGATGCAGTACTCCAAGTTCATACACACGAGCGGCACGCACCTCCTGCAGCTCATAAATTCGATACTCGACCTTTCCAAGATAGAGGCCGGCAAGATGGAACTCCTGAGGGAGAAGTTCTCCGTCTCGGAAC
>JBAQMW010000188.1:0-1986 GCA_049303155.1 Thermodesulfobacteriota bacterium
GGTTTTATGAGACTGACGAGTTTTTCGCCTTCGTCTATGGAAACGCCGGATTGTTTGTAGGTGAGAGAACGCTTCATCATATTAAGAGTAAACAAACACCGGTGCGATGTCAAGCGGTTCCCCCCCTTTCACTCGCCGCAGGCGAGGTCTCGCATTCATGAGGACAAAGGCGTGGGGGATTTTAGATTATACTGGATATTGCGTTGATTTCAGGAAGCCTGAGCGGTCTGCCCCGTGTTGTCATTCCCGCGGTCTCTTGAGCGGGAATCCAGTTCTTTATTTTTAAAACAAAAAAGACTCTGGATTCCCGATTAAAGCCTTCGGAGTGTTTTTCAAATAACAAAAACCTGTGCGTATGCACATGAATCTGTGCGGTTTTTTATTCCTCCATTTTCAATTTATTTCCATAACATCGCGGAAAAGCGGGGCTTTTATCTGTTCCTTTGCGTTGGCACTGATGTTGCAATAGTAAGTTATACGGATGTTTATGGTCTTGCGCCATACAAAGGATGTGTAAGAAGGGCATCATCGCGAAAAACCTTGAAAAGGAGGCCTGAGAGATGAATATCACTGAAGTAAAAGTTCTGCCCGTGGACGGAGACGAAAGGTTGAAGGCGTTTGTTTCGATGAAGATTGACGATTGTTTCGTGGTGCGCGACATGAAAATCATCAGCGGCGATACCGGCTTCTTTGTGGCTATGCCCGCGAAGAAGTTGAAGGACGGCACGTATAGGGACCTTTTTCATCCTCTGGACAAGGTGACGAGGGATATTGTCGAAAAAAGCGTCTTAAGCGAATACAAAAAGGTAGTGGAGCAGGGAGTAAAAAAGGTAATAAGCGCCGGCGCGTGAGAGGCGACGGTCATATATTACGCGAAGAGAGGGCGAGCCCGACGTAACGTCGGCTCGCCTCTGTCCGTTGTTTTCTCTTAAGAGGTCTTTCAGGTTGTAACCCTATCTTTCTTTTTGGTTTTAAGAAATCCTCTCGCGCCAAGAGATTCGATTAAGAGATTACGAACCATCCATCCAAGAGTTCGTTTGTCTTTCTCGGCAAGCGATCGGATAATTTCCTTCATCTCCGACGTTATCCTTGCGGTTATTATAACCTCTTTCTTCATACGAAAACATTGTATACAATTCCCTTGACATATCAATGATTACATAGTATACAAAGAATACTAAACCTTGCAATTTAGTTTCAGGGGGCGGATATGGCGAAAACGAGCGGCCGAAAATCTCATGTCATTCTTATCGCGTTCATATACATACTCTTTTTCTTTTCGTTTGCCGAAGCAAGTTACGGCTGCTGCTCGCATCATGGCGGAGTCTGTGATTGTGTTTGTTGCGACGGAACTTCCTTAAGCGCCAAATGCGCCCCCGATTATCTTGATTGCGGATACGTTGAAAAAGACAAGCAAACTCCCCAAGAACAGCCGTTTGTCAATCAGACAGAGCAACCGGAAAATACAACCAACTACCTTTGCGACAGAGTAATTGACGGTGATACCATTGTCATTGAAGACAACCGGAAAATAAGGCTCATAGGCGTTGATACTCCCGAAACCGTGCATCCGAATAAACCCGTGGAATATTTCGGAAAGGAGGCATCTCTATTTACGAAGCGGATGGCGGAAGGAAAGAAAGTCAAGATTGAGTATGATTGGCAGAAAAAAGATAAATATGGCAGAACCCTTGCCTATTTATATCTTGAAGACGGAACGTTTTTAAATCTTGAGATAATCAGGCAGGGTTACGGTTTCGCCTATACAAAATTCCCCTTCAAACATTTAGAGATATTCAGGCAGGCGGAAAAAGAGGCAAGAGAAAATAGAAGGGGATTGTGGAAATAAAATATAACTGAAGGCAAGCCATGAGAAAATTAATATCACGCGAAAAAAGGGCGGCCGTTTCAGGCCGCCCTTTTTTATTTTTATGCTGGATAAAGAACTCTTTACCTGCTAAAATCGCAATCTGCATTATTTCGATT
>JBAQMW010000189.1:0-4043 GCA_049303155.1 Thermodesulfobacteriota bacterium
GGGCAATGGCCGAAGTGGCGGAATGGCAGACGCGCTAGATTCAGGTTCTAGTGGGCAAAACCCGTGGGGGTTCGAGTCCCCCCTTCGGCACCAAATTAAGGCACAATAACCTAAAGGGGCTTTTGCATGACGGATAAGAAGTCCATAATACCTGTTGAAAGGATTGAAAGTTCAATCCTCCTTATCCGAGGGCATAAAGTCATACTGGATGCCGATATGGCGGTATTGTATGGCGTTACGACAAAGCGTCTGAACGAACAGGTAAAACGTAACCGGGATCGTTTCCCGGAGGAGTTCATGTTTCAATTGACTGACCGCGAGAAAGAGGAGGTGGTCGCAAATTGCGACCACCTCAAACGGCTGAAATTTTCGCCGAATTTGCCTTACGCATTTACCGAGCACGGAGCGATCATGCTTGCCACGGTCTTAAACAGCCCTGTAGCCGTGCAAACAAGCATACAGATTGTGAAGGCCTTTGTCCGGCTTCGCCGGATGCTTGCCTCTAACGCGGAATTGATGAAAAAGATGACCGGGCTTGAAAAGAAGTATGACGAGCAGTTCAAGGTGGTCTTCGAGGCCATTTATGAATTGATGAAGCCGCCGGAGCCATCGAGGCGGCGGATAGGGTTCAAGGCCGCGGGTAAAGAGTAATTATGAAAAATAAAATACTTTCAACACAAGAAAAAGACAATAAAATTTTTAGCCATAAGAAATCGCCGAAATTAAAGGCAAGGTGAACGGAGTTTTGGAAACAACCCAAAAAGAAATCGGCGAAATGTTAAAAGTGTAAATATGCCCAATAATCCCATGAAAATTCTCATCATAATTCCCTCGTATAACGAAGAGGCCACCGTCGGCGATGTGATAGACGAGGTGCGTAAATTCGTCCCCGAGGCCTCTGTGCTTGTGGTTGACGACGGCTCTAAAGACGCTACGTCAAGCAAGGCCCTTGAAAAAGGGGTCAGGGCAGTAAGGCATCCTTTTAACATGGGTATCGGGGCCGCCATGCAGACAGGCTATAAGTATGCCTTGAGGAACGGCTACGATATCGCCGTTCAGATAGACGCCGACGGACAGCATCCGGCAAATCAGATACGCGACCTGATCGCTCCGCTCCTGAAGCTGGATTCCCGCGACCCATCCGGAGGATGGGTACCCCGAGACCGCGGGAATGACAAAATGGGGCAACACGAGGCTGACATGGTCGTTGGGTCGAGGTTTCTGGGCGCGGGGGATTATAAGCCCTCCATGGCGCGGGCCGCAGGCATAGCCATATTTTCAAAGGTCGTGTCTTTTATCATAAAGGAGAAACTCACCGACACGACGTCCGGCTTTAGGGCGGTTAACCGCGGCGTCATAGAATTCCTCTCCCGCGCCTATCCCGACGATTATCCGGAGGTCGAGGCCCTGGTATTGCTTCACAAGAGGGGTTTTGCTATAATTGAAGTCCCTGTAATAATGAGCGAGAGAAGGGGAGGAAAATCCTCCATAACGGCGGCCAAGTCGGTCTATTATATGGTGAAGGTGCTTCTTGCCGTATTCGTGGATTTATTGAAAGAGGTTAAACGGTAATGATAGAGGCGCTTGCCATTTTTACCGCCGCTGTTTTAGCCATTTTTGTGATAGACTTCATAAGGCGGGGACTGCTAAAGGAAAAGTACGCCGTACTTTGGCTCGCGTTGGTTTTTGTCATAGGCGTTCTTGGGCTTTGGAGAGGGCTTTTGGACAGGATTTCGCTTTTCCTCGGCATCTCCTATCCGCCGTCGTTGCTTTTTCTCGTTGCTTTTCTCTTTGTTTTGCTTATACTTCTTCATTATTCCGTGGTGATTTCGATTTTGACCGAAAGGAATAAAACGCTCGCGCAGGAGATAGCGCTTTTGAAGGATTCCATTACTGCGGTTTCAATATCGGGTAAAGATAAAAACTAAAATCCCCCCGCTTCCCGTTGCAATGCTTCGCGGCAACGGGAACCCAGCCCCTTTGTAAAAGGGGGTAACCAAGGCTGACCGGAGGCTATGTCTCATGCAAAAGATATTCGAGGACAAACGGTTTCATTTGTGGATGTCTGGACTGCTCATACTCGCGGTGTTTCTGGTGTATTCGAATACATTCAAAGCGAGTTTCCACTTCGACGACACTCCGAACATAGTCGAAAACTACAAGATACGGAGCCTCGGCAATCTCCCGGAGATACTGAAGGGGCAGAGGGGCTTTACAATGGCCACCTTTGCTTTGAATTACGCGGTTGGCGGTCTTAACGTTATCGGTTACCACGTCGTAAACATCTCCATACACGCCGTGGCCGCGGTTCTTGCGTATTTTTTCGTTTTCCTGACGCTCGGCTCGCTTACTGAAGACGAAACGTGGGCAAAGCGCATTGCCGCGTATTCGGCGCTTCTCTTCGCGGTTCATCCGGTGCAGACGCAATCCGTTACCTACATAGTGCAGAGGATGGAAAGCCTATCGAGCCTTTTTTATCTTGCCGCGCTTTTATTTTTCATAAAATCCGCGAGATGTTCGGACTCCGGGAAAAGGATCGCCCTTTACGCGGGGGTGGCGATAGCGTATGTTTTGGGCTTCATGTCAAAGGAGATAGCCATAACCCTGCCCGCAATCGCGCTGCTTTACGATTACTACTTCATCGCTAAAGGCGAGGTCAAAGGCATTTTCGCGAGGGTTCCGGTTTACGCGATTTTAGCCATACTCAGCGTGATTTTTATCGTTGTTTTCATAGCTCCGATGGGCGGCTTCGGAGATTTGAGCGAAGAGAGCTCGGGCCTTGCCGGCTCGGCCCCGAGCGCGGGATTCGGGGTGAAGAGCATTACCCCTCTTGAGTACCTCTTTACCCAGTTTAACGTCATAGTCTATTATATCGCGCTTCTTTTGGCGCCGATCAATCAGAACCTTGATTACGATTTTCCGGTGTCCAGGGGGCTTTTTGAGATGCCTGTGGTAAAGGAGGGCACCATCCTTAATATCCCCATACTGCCTCCCATCGTGTCGCTCGTAATACTTTTAGCGATAGTCGCCGTTGCGGTGTGGCTCTTCTTGCGTTACAAAAAGACCGGTGATGCGAGGGCGCTCGTCATATCGTTCTTCGTGTTTTGGTTCTTCATCATACTTGCCCCTACGTCGAGCTTCGTGCCCATAATAGACGTCATCTTCGAGCATAGGCTGTATCTGGCGTCACTCGGATTCTTCGTGGTGTTCGCCGTGTGTTTTGACTGGTTTTTCGACTGGCTCGGCTCAAGAAGGGCCGCATCCGCCGCCAAACAATAGGGAAGCGAAACGGTTCCCCCCTTTTACAAAGGGGGGTTAGAGGGGATTTGCGTATTATATGCCGGTAAAAAAGGTAAACAAAGCGCCGCGACCCATCCTTCGGATGGGTACCCCTGCGCAAGAAACCGCGATCCATCCTCTGGATGGGCACCCCGCCCCGCCAAAGGAATTCCTAAGGGCGCTCGTGGCCGAGGACAACGCCGCCACGCGAAGACTCGTAAGCGATTATCTCGAACTCCTGGGCTTCGAGGTGGTGGCTTTAGCCGCTAACGGAGAGGCCGCCGTGGAACTCTTTAAGGAGCATTCCCCGGGGCTTGTCATCATGGACGTCAAGATGCCCAAGATGACGGGCATAGAGGCCGCGAGGGAGATATCGAAACTTGCCTCGGTTCCCATAATACTTTTGACCGGGCATTCTTCGGAAGAGATCGCGCAAGAGGCAATAGAGGTCGGCGTGTTCGGTTATCTCGTCAAGCCTGTTACGAAAAAGCAGTTATTGCCGGCCATAAGGCTCGCCATAGCCCGTTTCGAGCAGTTCGCCAAACTCAGGGAAGACCTCTCGGAGATGAGCGAGGCCATAGAGGCGAGAAAACTCGTCGAGAAGGCCAAGGGCATACTCATGAAAAGATGCAATATAGGCGAGGAGGAAGCGTTCAAGCTCCTCCAGAGCCATTCGCAGAAAGAAAACAAGAAGATGCGCGACATCGCTCTTACGGTGATAGAGGCGAGCAAGCTCATATAATATTTATTCCCCCCGGAAAAAC
>JBAQMW010000190.1:0-4105 GCA_049303155.1 Thermodesulfobacteriota bacterium
GATGGGGGCAGTGCTCATGGCCGAGAGATTGGGCTTTCCGATAATACCCGTATCTTTCGGCTCTTCGCGGAAAAAAACGCTCAAGAGTTGGGACTCCTTTATTGTTCCTTATCCGTTTTCAAAGGGCGTTTTCGTGGCGGCCGAGCCGGTATCGGTAAGGCCGGGTTCCTCGAAAGAGGAACTCGAAGCCAAGAGGCTTGAGCTCGAGGAAAAGCTGAACGATTGCACCGAAAGGGCCGACGGGTTTTTCGAATAAACCCCCAAAAGGGGATGACATCATAAGCCTATGGCGTTTTTCCTGTACGACATATTTCTCCACGCCGCGCTCCCGGCGCTTCTTCCTTATTTCCTCTTGAAGATGATTTTTTACGGCAAATACCGTTCCGGTATCTTCGAGCGGTTCGGCTTCATCAAGAGAGAAAAAACAAAGATGCTTAACGGCAAGACCGTCGTGTGGGTGCACGCGGTAAGCGTCGGAGAGACCAAGGCCGTTTTGCCTCTCGTTAAAATCCTCAAGGGAAAAAATCCGGATGTTCGCGTGGTTTTTTCGACTGTTACCGCGACGGGAAACGCCGTTGCGAAACAGGAGGGGGCGTCCTTCATAGACGCGCTCATTTATTTTCCTCTGGATTTCGGATGGGCGGTAAGGAGGGTCGTAGGAAGCGTCCGCCCGTCCCTTTTCGTAGCGGTCGAGAAAGAGTTTTGGCCGAATTTTCTAATGACGCTCGATAAAAATTCCGTGCCCGTTATCGTGGTGAACGGCGCGATATCGGAAAAGTCGGCGAGAGGCTATAAAAAACTCGCCTTTCTTTTCAAGCGGGTCTTCGGTTCGATTTCGTTCTTCTGCGCCATGACAAAACAGGACGCCGAGCGCGCCGCAATGCTCGGCATAAGAAAAGAACGCATAGCCGTTTCGGGCAATTTGAAGCTTGACGCCGCTCCGAAGGCCCTTACAGAGGCTGACAAGGATTTCATAAGAGAAAATCTCGGCATAAGCAGAGGCACCCATGTAATCGTGGCCGGAAGCACGCACAGGGGCGAAGAGGACATACTGCTTACCGCGTTTGGCCGGCTAAAAAAAGAATTTCACGGGTTGAAACTCGTTCTCGCGCCGAGGCATCCGGAGAGGTTCGACGAGGTCGAGGGTCTCGTGATAAAAAAGGGATTTTCATGCAGGAGAAAGAAAAAAGACGTTGGTAAAGACATTGTGGCCGACGTCGTGCTTCTCGATACCATCGGGGAGCTCGCCTCCGTGTATTCAATCTCGACGATAGCGTTTGTCGGAGGAACGCTCGTTCCGATAGGCGGGCATAACCTCCTTGAACCGGTCTTTTTCGGGATACCGGTTATTTACGGGCCGCACCTTAAAAATTGCCTTCAGATGGCAGAGATGCTCGAAAGGAGCGGCGCCTCCGTGCGGGCAAGCGCGGATGGCGTGGAGCAAGAGTTAAGAGAACTTCTTCCGGACGAATCTTTGAGAGCAAAGATGGGGAGCGCGGGCAGATGCGCGGTCGAGTCCGGAAGCGGCGCCATAGAGATGTCTTACAACGTCATGGAGAGATATTTGAGTGGGATGCTTAAGAAATAAAATAGAGGCGTGCATGGCCGGCCGCGAAACCTTCGTGCTGCTTCGCGCCTTTCTTTACGCCTTGTCCCTTGTGTACGGATTTTTCGTCAGGACGAGGATACTCCTTTACGAAATCGGCGTTTTAAAGGCAGAGAGGGTGGGTTGCAAGGTCATATCAATAGGCAACATAACCACAGGGGGAAGCGGCAAGACGCCTCTTACAATGAAGGTGGCCTCGTTTTTAAAGGCGAGAGGCAAGAAGGTCGTCATACTGAGCAGGGGTTATAAAAGAAAAACATCCGGCACGGTCATTGTGTCGGATTTCGACGGCGTGCTCGCAGGGCATGAAGACGCGGGAGACGAAGCGTATCTCATGGCTTCGATACTTAAAGGCGTTCCCGTAATTGTCTCGTCCGACAGGGTTTCGGCCGCGAGGCGCGCAATCAGTGAATTTTCAGCGGACGCCGTAGTCCTGGACGACGGGTTTCAGCACCTCCGCATCATGAGGGACGTAAACGTGGTTCTTATTGACGCAGGAAAAAAATTGGGGACAGGGCATCTTCTTCCGAGAGGCGTTTTAAGGGAGCCTCTTCCGGGCTTACTCCGCGCCGATTGTTTCATGATAAAGGGAGGAGGTGTGCCGTTTGAGATTACAGGAGCGGGAAAACCATCGTTTGGATTTTTTTATAGGCCCTCGGCGCTTCGCTGTTCGGACGGAAGCGAAAGGCCTCTTGAGTTCTTGAGAAGGAAGAAGGTGGCGATAGTTTCGGGCATAGCTTCTCCGGAATCGTTCGAAGGAACGGTAAAAGAACTTGGCGCGGAGATAAAAAAGGTTTTTCTTTATCCCGACCACCATTCGTATTCGAAAGAAGACGTCTTCGAGATAACCACGGCAGCCAAAGGCCTTGATGCCGTCGTTACGACGGAAAAAGACTCTGTAAAACTCTTTGGCCTCTGGCCAAATAATATTTTGCTTTTGGCTATTTCGATAGAGGTCGAGATTGAAAACCAAGAGGGGTTTTGGGGATTGATGGGCAAGGGGTAAACAAAACATCAGGCGGGCATGGGGCAGAGCCCAATCCTAATGACGGCACAATGAATCAATAAACCGTTAAGGCACGCATAATATGAAGCAAATTAAAATATTTTGGGTGCAGGGGTCACCACGTCCTGTGGACGGCATAATGAATAAATAGGCTTAGGCAACAGGCATAGCACGAAGAAGGTTGGAATAGTATGGGTCAAGGGCTCAGCCCTTGCAATTGCGGTTTTCTTGTGTTAAATTCTAATAACTTTTGTTCTAAATATCAAATAGATAGGGTGAAGTATTGATAGTACAGTGTGACCAGTGTCAGGCCAAATACCGCATTGACGACGCCAAGATAGGCGAAAAGGGCGTAAAAGTCAGGTGCACGAAGTGCCAGAATAGTTTTATAGTCAAGAAAGAGGCGCCTTTGGAGGCCGCCGCGCCACCGCCGCCACCGGCTCCACCGGCTCCTCCTGAACCTTCGCAGCCTTCAGGATTCAGTTTTGATGTCGAGACATCCAAGCCTTCGGAAGAGACTCAGCATGGCGGTCAGCCATTCGGCCTTACCGGCTCAGGAGAGGGATTCGGCGGGTTTGGCGCCGAGGAAAAGAAAGAAGAATCTGCGTTCGGCGGATTCGGCGGCGAGGAAAAGAAAGAAGAAGCTACGTCCGTGGGATTCGGCGGATTCGGCGCCGAGGAAAAGAAAGAAGAAGCCCCGGCCGGAGGTTTTACGTTCGGAGAGGCTAAGCCTTCAGAGGAGCCGTCCTTTGGCAAAGGCAAGGAAGGCGGATTCGGATTTGAATTCGAGGTGGAGAAGAAAGGGACGGACGGAGGCAAGCAGGAAGAGACCGTCATATTCTCGATAGGCGCTCCGGCAGCGGCAAAACCGGCGGCCAAGGCCAAGATTGAGGCTCCTGCCGCCGAAAAGACAATGTTCGCCGGTTTCGGCATGGGCGAGGAAAAGACCGTGGAACCTGCCGTGGAAAAAACCGAAGTTTCTTCCATGGCGGAGGCGCCAAAGATGCCTCCGCCGGCAAAGGCGCCAAAGGCCGGAAGCCGCAAGGGTCTTTTGGCGATAGTGGTTGTCATATTGGTTTTGGGCGGGGGTTTCGCGCTCTACACAAGCGGATTGTTGTCGCCGGTAATAAGGATGTTTTCCAAGCCGGCCGCAGTGCAAACCCTTGAGATAGAAGGAGTTAAGACCTCATTCGTAACCAACGAGCAGTTCGGGCAAATTTTCGTCATTGAGGGAGTGGTCGTCAATCTAAGCGACGGCCCGCAGGAAATAAAATTCATAAATGGCGTCATATACGACGATAAGCAGCAGCCCATTGCCGAAAAAACGGTTTCGGCCGGACGCACAATGTCCGTTGAAGAACTCACGAAACTTTCCCAAGAGGAAATCGAAAGATATTTCAGCGACACATCCCCAAGCGCCGTTCCCCCGAAAGGGACCATCCCCGTCATGATAGTATTTACGGAACTTCCTTCCGGCATGGCGGAGATAGGGG
>JBAQMW010000191.1:0-1575 GCA_049303155.1 Thermodesulfobacteriota bacterium
CGGTTATATGTTACCGGTAAAGAACTGTCTTAATTTTACAGTTAACAGGTAATTGTTCACCGATAACTTTTTTCTTATTACGGCGCGGGGAACGGCAAAGGCGGTTCCCCCCTTTTTCAAAGGGGGGTTAGAGGGGATTGATGAACGCTTTTATCTTATGGTTCAATTATTTCGTGCTCGGCTACTATACCGTAACGAGCCTTATCTACGTTTTTCTCCTTATAGTGGCGTTTTTCGTCATAGTGAAACATCTCCACCGCCTGAAATATGCCGGGTATCAGGAGTGGATACATCCGTCGGCTTCGCCTCCGGTGAGCATAATCATAGCCGCGTATAACGAAGAAAAAGGCATAGTGGAGACCGTCAATTCGCTCTTTCTCATGGATTACCCGTCTTTTGAGATAATAGTTGCGAGCGACGGCTCTACTGACTCCACCCTTCCGAATCTCGTGCGAGCCTTCGGCCTCAAACGCATTGACCTCATCTACAGGCCCATAATACCGACGTCCGGGGTGCGGGGTTTTTACGTGAATCCATTGAGGCCGAATCTTACGGTCATAGACAAGGAGCACGGCGGAAAGTCTGACTCCATGAACGTAGGCATAAATGCCGCCCGCTCCCCGTATTTTTGCAGCATAGACGCGGATTCAGTGCTTGAAAGAGACGCTTTAACGCGGCTTATGAGGCCGATAATCGAGGAGCCTGAGATTGTGAAGGCCACGGGCGGCATCGTCAGGATAGTGAACGGGTGCGCGGTGAAAGACGGCAATATCTCGGCCGTCGGCATTCCGAAGAGCCGCCTCGCGAGGTTTCAGGTAATCGAGTACGTGAGAAGTTTTCTTTTCGGCAGGACGGGCTGGAGCGCGATAAATTCGCTCCTCATATTATCGGGGACGTTTTCGATGTTCAACAAAAGGGTTGTGCAATCCGTCGGCGGATACAATACCAACACCGTAACCGAGGACATGGAACTTGTGGTAAAGGTCCACCGTTTCCTCATGGACTCCGACGAAAAATACAAAATCGTCTTCGTTCCCGATCCGATATGCTGGACAGAGGTTCCGGAAAACATGAAGATGCTGGCTCGCCAGAGGAGGAGATGGCACACGGGGCTCGGCGAGTCGCTTTACCTTCACCGCTCCATGCTATTCAATCCGCGCTACGGGACAGTAGGCCTTTTCGCCATGCCTTACCAGCTCTTGATAGAGTTTTTCGGGCCGCTCGTGGAGGTGTCGGGGTATTTCGTGATAGCGTATTCTTTCGCCGCGGGCTTGGTGGATTGGCAGTTCTTCTCTCTTTTTCTCGTCGTGGCGATACTCTTCGGCGTGTTTCTTTCAACAGGCGCGATTCTCCTCGAAGAGATGACTTACAAGCGGTATCCGAAGATAGCCGACTTCGCCAAACTTATGCTTTACGGGCTTCTCGAAAACTTCGGCTACAGACAGATGACGGTCTTGTGGCGGGCCGAGGCCGCGATAAAGTTCTTTTTCAAGGGCAAAAAAAAGTGGGAGGTCGTCGTGAAAAAGGGATTTCGCAAGGCAGGAGAAGGCGCATGAAGAAGATTGAGATCCCCCC
>JBAQMW010000192.1:0-2965 GCA_049303155.1 Thermodesulfobacteriota bacterium
ATTTTAGACTGCGCCCATAACGCGGACGGCGCGAGGGCTCTGGCAATAGCCTTAAGGGTCTTCAAATACAAAAGGCTCGTATTCGTCATGGGAATCATGGCTGATAAGGACATAAGGGGAATCTTTAGAGAGCTTCTTCCGATGGCTGATACGGTAATATTCGTTGAGCCGGAAAATAAAAGAAGGGCCGACGCGAAGGTTTTAGCGAAGATGGCTAAGCCTTACCAATGCCGCATTGTCGAGATAAAGGACGTGCGCCGTGCGATTGATTATGCCGTCGAAGAGGCGGGGCCTCTTGGCCTCGTATGCGTTACCGGGTCTGTTTTTACCGTGGCAGAGGCGATGAGGTGGGAATAGAGTCCCCCTCACCCTACCCTCTCCCCCTTGGGGAGAGGAAGAAGAAACAAGACTCCCCTTTGTCATTCCCGCGGTCTTTTGAGCGGGAATCCAGCGTCTTTACTGTTGTCGAGGCGAAGAGGGGGACTCCCCCAGTGATTTGAATCTTCTTGACGGTATATAGCGTTACGCATATAATTTTTGTTATGGCATACATAGAAGACCTTGAAGACCTTGCGGAATTGAGGAAGTTAAAGAAAGCCTCTGTAAGGGAAAAGACCATATCCCTTGAACTTGTAAAAAGAGAGATGGGGATATAAGCGTGCCGTCTGCCCTACATCCGGCGAACAGGTTGAATAAATGAAGCCATTAAATCTTTTTACCCCGCGCCGGTTTAAATCATCTTTTCATTTGACAATTAAGCATATTTCCTTTGTTTTTATCTCCATAATTGTTTTATTTGTTGCCCTTCCTGCCTTCGCGCAAAAAGACAAAAAAGTAGATAATATAGACAATAAAGTCCTTGAAGAGCGGATTAAAGGATTCGAGAAAGAGTTTGTTTTAAGAAACGAAAAGACGGAGCAAAGGATTGATGCGGTAAAAGAGGCGCTTGTTTTAAAAGATGACAAAATAGAACAAAGGATAAATATATATCTTGCAGTCGTTTTGGCAATTTTTGCAATAGTTGGTTTTTTAGGTTACAAAACAATAGTCAAATGGATACAGCAAAGAATTGAAGATAAAACCGGTAAAGAGGTTAAAAAATATATCGAAAAAAAAGGTGAGACTGTTGTTGAACCTTTGCTCGTTAAATTCAAGGAAGAATTAAATAGAATAGAAAGTACAAGAATAGAGTATGAAAAGAGGCTCGATAGATTGCCAAAAGACATAGACCTAAATAAACCGATGCCTGAAGTTACTCGTAAGGATTTGAAAAAGTTTGTAGAAAAACTGCCCGAGGCGAAAACCGAAAAGACCTATTCGCACAATGACTGGTTTTATAAGGGCCTGGAAGAGTATGAAAGAAAAGAATATTCTGATGCCATTAACTCATGGATAAAGGCAATTGAGTTAAACTCTAAAGAGGCTTTATATTATCATGTCAGAGGCATTGCTTACGGTGAACTCGAAGATTACAAAAAAGCCATTGAGGATTTTAATAAGGCAATTGAGTTAAACCCTAAAGACGCTCTATATTATGATAACAGAGGCGGTGCTTATGCTGAACTTGAAGATCACAAAAAAGCCATTGAGGATTATAATAAGGCAATTGAGTTAGACCCTAAAGACGCTCTATATTATAATAACAGAGGCGTTGCTTATGTTGAATTTAAAGACTACAGAAAAGCCATCGAGGATTATAATAAGGCAATTGAGTTAGACCCTAAAGACGCTCTATATTATAATAACAGAGGCGTTGCTTACCTTAAACGCGAAGAGTATAAAAAAGCCATTGAGGATTATAATAAGGCAATTGAATTAGACCCTAAAGATATCTCTTCTTATCAAAACCTCTCCGAAGCATTTATCCTTGTCGGAAGTTTTAAAGATGCGCTGGATAGCATAACAAAGGCATTAGATTTAGCAGTAGAACCAAGCCATAAAGCAATTTATTTTTATCTCGAATGTATTGCAAAAAAACTGCTTAAACTCGACACCTCTGTGTCTGAAGCGAAATTCAACGAAGTCCTTCAAAAAGAATTCGCGCTAATATGGAGTATTGAGCCAATAGAATCTTGGCTTAAAGAGATAGATATATCTAATGACGATAAGGACTACATTCTAAGATTAACGCAGTTATTGAAAACCAAGAAGACGTAGAAAAAAAGGGACGGTTGTATTTTTCACTTTCTTCACCTTTCTCCGGTTTTCCCCCTTTTTCCCTTTTCCCTGTCTTTTACCCTGTCCCTCTTATGCCTTGTAAAAACCCCCACCCTATGTTAATGTCCATTCGATACTCTTCCTTTTTATCCTATGGGCGCATTCCTGTTTAATAAAAATAATTTGTCTCTTTTTTTAACCTTAGCCGTTGTTTTTTCCTCGGCATTCATTCGTCCGGCCTTGGCCTTCGACGGAGCAGCGTTCAAGAAAGACGCTCCAATCGAGGTAAGCGGCGAAAGTGTAATCTACGACAACGCTAAAAAGATTTATTTGGCCGAAGGGGACGTCGTCATAATTCAGGGCGATATGACTCTTACCGCGCTTAAGGCCGTGCTCGACATGACGGAGGGAAAGGCGCGCGCCGAGGGAAACGTGGTCGTTACCAAAAGCGACGGCAATTACATGACTGCGGATTCCTTGGACGTTGACATGGACAAGGAAACGGCGGTCATCGTTAACGGGAATCTCTATTTCATCGACAATAACATCTACGTTTACGGCTCGGAAATTAAGAAGACGGGGAAGGAGACCTTCGAATCCTCGCGCATCAAAATCACCTCGTGCGACTGCGAGAACGACGAAAGCCCGGCGTGGAGTTTTTCGGCAAGAGACGCGAAGGTTACGAAGGAAGGATACTTCACCGGGTTTCATTCGTTTTTTTACATAAAGGACGTTCCCGTGCTTTATTCTCCGTACGTGGTGTTGCCCGTAAAGACAAAGAGGCAGACGGGATTCCTTACTCCCGTGC
>JBAQMW010000193.1:0-10788 GCA_049303155.1 Thermodesulfobacteriota bacterium
CGTCCGCTCCGACCGCGATCGCGGCCTTGGCGAGCGGCGCGACAAGGTGCCATTTTCCCGTGGCGTGGCTCGGGTCTATGAAAACCGGAAGATGCGTTTCCTCTTTCAATACCGGCACCGCCGACAAGTCCAGCGTGTTGCGTGTCGCGGTCTCGAACGTCCTTATGCCCCTTTCGCAGAGGATTATGTTCGTGTTGCCCTGCGCCGCGATGTACTCCGCGCTCATCAAGAGTTCCTTTATCGTGGCCGAAAGCCCTCTTTTGAGAAGCACGGGCTTTTTTAGTTTGCCGACTTCGGTCAAGAGCCTGAAGTTCTGCATGTTCCTCGCGCCTATCTGTATGATGTCAACGTTCTCCGCGAACATGTCTATGTCGCGCGGATCCATTATCTCGCTCACTATCGGAAGGCCGGTTTCTTTCTTTGCCTCTTTCAGAAACTTTAGTCCCTCGATTCCGAGCCCCTGAAAATCGTAAGGGGACGTCCTCGGCTTAAAAGCCCCTCCGCGCAAAAACCCGGCTCCAGCCTCTTTGACCTTTTTGGCGCAGTCAATAAGAAGGGCCTTTGTTTCGACACTGCAAGGCCCGGCTATTACCTGTATGGCGTTGCCGCCTATCAATCTACCCTCCACGTTTATTATCGTCTCGCTCCTGAACTCTTTGCTTACGAGCTTATAGGGCTTCAATATCGGCATCACGCTTTCCACTCCGGGAAGCGCGTCGAGAGGAATAGACATCAAAACCGCTTCGTCCCCTATTGCGCCGATAATCGTCCTTTCCTTGCCCTTGGATATGTGGACGGCGAGGCCGAGGGACTTTATCTTTTCCACGACGTGGTCTATTTCCGCTTCCGTTGCTTCCCTCTTTAAAACTATTATCATGGTGAACGTCCCCCTTTTATTGTTTTCCGGCGTCACTGTTAAGCCTTGACTGCCTTGCTTGCCAAGACCTCTTTTAATGCCGATATAAACCGCGCGTTCTCCTCCGGAGTTCCGACGGTAACCCGTATGTACTCCGGCATGGCGTAACTCTTCATGGGCCTTACTATGACTCCCTTGCGTAAAAGCCCCTCGTATAGAGCTTGCCCGTCTCCGGCCTTTATAAGGAAAAAGTTGGCCTCCGCCGGCACGTATTCCATGCCGAGTTTTTCAAGTTCTTTATAAAGGTACTTCAGCCCTTCGACATTATTTTTCTTCGATTTCTCGACGTGGCCGGCGTCGTCGAGAGCGGCAGTTGCCGCAGCCTGAGCGAGGCTGTTCACGTTAAAAGGCTGCCTCACCCTGTTCATGTATTCCGCAAGTTCCGGCGGCGCCACTCCGTATCCTACCCGTAGCCCGGCGAGGCCGTAAATCTTCGAGAACGTGCGGAGCGCGACAACCGGGAAACCCTCTTTAACGTAGTTTATCGAATCAGGATAAGAAGCGTCGTTCACGAACTCGAAGTAGGCCTCGTCCATGCAAAGTATCGCGCCCTTGGGAAGTTTTTTTATGAGCGTCTCTACGGCATCCTTCCCCACTATCGTGCCTGTCGGATTATTCGGGTTGGAGATAAAAACAAGCCTCGTCCTCGGCGTCAAGGAGGCGGCAATTTTTTCCATGTCTATGGTAAAGTTTTTCAAAGGCACCTTTATCGCAACGCCTCCTGCCGCCTGAATAACGAGGGGATACACGGCAAAGGACGGGTCTCCCATCACCGCCTCGTCGCCTTTATTGATAAAAGTCCTGACAAGAAGCTCTATGATTTCGTTCGAGCCGTTGCCGATTACGAGCATGTCCTCAGGAACTCCTAAAAACATCGATAAGCGTTTCTTAAGATAAAAACACGCGCCGTCGGGATAGCGGTGGAGGTTTTGTATCGCGCCCTTCAAGGCCTCGAGCGCGAGTTTCGAGGGGCCGAGAGGATTTTCGTTGCTCGCTAACTTTATCGCGGTTATGCCGAGTTCCCTTTCAAGCTCCTCGATGGGCTTGCCCGGAGAATAAGGCACAAGGCTTTTTATGTCCTCGGACACCGGAATGTCGAATTTTTTATTGGCACACATGAAACACCTTTAATGGTAGGACAGGCGCCCCGATGCCTTGATGCGTGGCGCTCCGTATTGAAACATCGGAGCGTCCCGCCCGTCCTTTAAAGTTAATATATTTTCTAAACTTAACCTTCTAACTACTTAAATCTTATGTGATTTAGGATAAGAACCCAAGACCTTTATAAAAAGGCACATGTCAGTCAATTCCTTAAGCGCGTCCTTTATCTTCTTGTCCGTCGCATGCCCGTCCATATCAAGAAAGAATATGTATTCCCACGCCTTTGTCTTGATAGGCCTTGATTCCACCTTCGTAAGGTTCACGTTACGCGTGGAAAAAGGCTTAAGCATCTTGTAAAGAGCGCCGGGCGAGTCTTTTATCGCGAACATGACCGAGGTCTTGTCCGCTCCGGTCTTCTTGGAGTCCTTCTTACCCACTACCAAAAACCTCGTCATGTGGTGCGGGTTGTCTTCTATCTTTTTCTCTATGACACGAAGGTCGTAAAAGGCCGCCGCGTTCTCACCGGCTATTGCCGCTATTGAAGGGTCTTCCTTCGCGAGTTGCGCCGCGCTTGCGGTCGAGGCCGCGTCCATTGTAGCCGCGTTTCTCAGGTGCGCCTTAAGCCATCTTCCGCACTGAGCCAAGGCGTGAGGATGGGACGCCACCTTCGATACGTCTTCGATGCGTCCGCTCTTATTTAGAAGAGCCATTGAAACCTCAAGCATCACCTCGGCGCAAATCTTAAGATTCGACGTTATGAACATATCGAGCGTATGGCTCACCGCGCCCTCTGCCGTGTTCTCGATAGGCACCACCCCGAAGTCAGCCTCTCCCCTCTCAACGATGTCGAACACGTCTGCTATGTAGTTTTTCGGCACGAAACTGCTTGATAGGCCGAAGTGCTTGATCGCGGCCTGATGGGTGAAGGTCGCGAAAGGGCCGAAAAACGCTATCTTGAGAGGCTTTTCAAGTGAAATGGACGCGCTCATTATCTCGCGGAAGATGTGCCTTACGGCGGCGTTAGGAAGAGGCCCGTTATTTAAGCGCGCGAGCCTCTTGTAAATCTCGCGCTCCCTCTCCGGAGAATACACCTCTTTATTTTCTTCGAGCTTGATCTTGCCTATCTCGACGACATGACCGGCCCTCTTGTTCAAGGCCTTCAGGAGGCCGGTGTCTATCGCGTCTATCTTTTTCCGTAGCGAGTTTATGCGGTCTCTTTTTTCCATGGCTCAAAGAGTTCTCCCGGGGATTAAAACTTTAAGATAGTTTATTTCGCCTTGAAAATCAACTAAATAATTGATTAGGTTAGGTTTTTTGACAGGACGCATCTGGGGCACCCGCGCCAAGCGGCGCGGGTCAGGCGGCACGGAAAGGAAGACGGGATATCGAACTTCTAATCTTGAGTCCCTGACACAGCCGCCCTTGCATCGTTAAGGGCTTTGTCGAAAGACCTTGAAACGGTCAGCAATTTTCTGTCTCTCTTTAAACGGGCCTTCGCTATTATTCTTATCGGTTGTTTGTTCACCCCGGCGAGTATCACGCGTATCCCGTGTTTTTCAAGCGTCTCCAGCGCTGAAGTCAGATTGACCAGCCCTGTCATGTCCATGAACGGCACCTTCCTCATGTCCATAAGAACGACTTTTACTTCCGCGTGGAGATTCCTGATTGCGCCAATCTCGCTCATGGCCTTTTGCGCGGCGCCGAAGAAAAGCGGCCCTGCTATCTCATATATAAATATCCCCTCCGGCAGCGGCTCGCCGTATTCCTCGCTTTCCGGAGAGACGAGCCTCGTTCCGCTAACCGCAGCCATGCGCCTCATGAAAAGCACGGCGGCAAGCATAACTCCGACCATGACAGCCACCACCATGTCGAAAAACACTGTCAGACCGAAACACAGCAAAAGCACCACGACGTCGCTTCGAGGCGCGATCCTCAAGGTATGCGCGAAGTGCCGCGCCTCGCTCATGTGCCACGCCACCATCAAAAGAAGTGCCGCGAGAGAAGCCATCGGGAGGTAACCCAAAAACGGGGCGAAGACAAGCACCGCGAAAAGAATGAACACGGAATGAACTACGCACGCGATCGGAGAGATTGCTCCGAACCTTATGCTCGTAGCCGTGCGGGCTATCGCGCCTGTCGCGGCGAAGCCTCCGAAAAACGGCGCGACGACATTTCCTATGCCCTGCCCCACGAGTTCGGCGTTGGGGTCGTGCGAGCGTTTAGTCATTCCGTCGGCGATTGTGGCGGAAAGCAAAGACTCTATCGCTCCGAGCACGGCTATGGCGAACGCAGCCAGTATAATCTCCTTTATGACCTCAGGCGACCATGCAATCGGGACGTCCGACGGCGCGTGGAAATGCCACGGCCAGTCGGGGAAAGGCAAGCCGTGGGGTATGCCCTGAGGGGCGTAAGAGGTGGCGAAACGGTCCTTGATGGTGATGGCGCCTGAGCCCGGGAAGAACTGCTCGATAAGAATGCCGAGCACGGACGCCGTGGCAAGGGCAAGGAGCGGCGCGGGGATTTTTTTCATGCGCTTATTGCCGATGATGAGTATGGCGAGGGTTACAAGCCCTACAACTGCGTCGCTTATCCTGAAAGAAGGCATCGCGCCGTACATGGCGGAGAGTTTTTCGAGAAAATGGTTCGGTATCTTTACGAGGTCGAGGCCGAGAAAATCCTTTACCTGTATCGTTGCTATGACTACGGCGATGCCTGCCGTAAACCCCGTCGTTACCGGGTTAGGTATGAAAGCGATAAGCCGCCCCATGCCGGAGAGTCCCATTGCCATAAGCATCAGTCCCGCTATCATGGTCGAGAGGGCGAGTCCGGCAAAACCGAATTTAGCGGTAATCGGCACGAGTATTACGATAAACGCGGCCGTCGGGCCTGATACCTGCACGCGGGAACCGCCAAAGACCGCCGTAAGTATGCCGGCTACTATTGAGGTATATATGCCGTATTCCGGGGGAAGGCCTGTGGCGATGGCAAGGGCCATCGAGAGCGGCAACGCGACGATGCCGACTATGATGCCGGCTATGGCGTCCTTTTTGAATTCCCTAAGCCCGTACCCTTCCCTGAACGACTCGCGCAAGGCTACGCATAGACGGGCATGAGCATGGGTAAGAACAACATCGCTATAAAAGCGTTTGGAAATAAGTCTCTTCATAATGGCTTAGCGTAACGGTATTCCGAAGCGGGAGCATCAAGAAGACCTTTCGCTGAAAACTCCCATCTTCCTGAATTTGTCGTAACGGAGGGAAACGAGTTTGTCGGAAGAAATGCCCGATAAATCGTTAAGAGAATTCAAAATCGCATCTTTAAGCAGCCTCGCCGCAGCGTCAATATCCCTGTGCGCTCCGCCCAAGGGTTCTTTCACTATGGCGTCAACAAGCCCTTGGTTAAGCAGTTCCTTTGAACTCATCTTAAGAGCCTTTGCCGCTAACGGGGCCTTTGTGCCGTCCTTCCAGAGTATGGCGGCGCATCCTTCCGGAGATATGACCGAGTAGGTGGAGTATTCGAGCATCAAAATCCTGTTCGCTACTGCTATTGCCAAAGCCCCTCCGCTTCCTCCCTCGCCTATTATAACGCTCACCACAGGCACTTTGAGCCTCGCCATGGTAAGGAGGTTTCGCGCTATCGCCTCGGCCTGCCCGCGTTCTTCGGCCTCTATGTCAGGGGCCGCGCCGGGCGTGTCTACGAAGGTTACGATAGGCCTCTTGAAACGCTCGGCTAATTCCATCAGCCTCAATGCCTTTCTGTAGCCTTCCGGATGCGGCATGCCGTAATTCCTATACACCCGCTCCTTCGTGTTACGTCCCTTTTGGTGGCCTATGAACACGACCGGCGTATTATCCATGCGCGCGAGTCCGCCGACTATCGCGGGGTCGTCTTTATAAAGGCGGTCGCCGTGGAGTTCCACGAACTCGTCGAAAATCCTTTGAGTATAGTCGAGCGTGTAAGGACGTCCGGGATGACGCGCAGTCTGGGTTATCTGCCACGGGGTAAGGTTCGCGTAGATGTGCTTTATGAGGTCGTCGGTCTTGCGCTCGATTCTCTTAATCTCATCCGCGTATAAAACAGCCCAATCCGGCGAGGCCAGCTTAAGCTCCTCCACCCGGAGGTCTAATTGCTCTATGGGTTTTTCAAAATCCAGATACTTTCTCGTCATGGTCTTCCTTATAATTCCGGGGACAGTCCCGATTCTACGACTCCGCTTCGCTCCGTCCGTAAATCTGGGACAGTCCCCTTCCTATACTATCCTGATTTCGGTTCCTGTCATGAGTTCCTTTATCCTATCGAACACCTCGTCCTGCGGGTCTATGCTCAACTCGTCAGGAAGGCTTAAAACCGCCTCTCTCTTGTCCGGATACAAAAGATGCAGAAAAACCTGCGAAGGGCCCGGGTTCTTTAAAAGCACGTCCTTTAGTGTTTTGAACGTCTCTTCCTTTATGGAGTCAACCGGCGCGAGTATGTGGGTTCTTCTCGGACGCCTTTTCTTCGCGTCCTCGAGGAGCATTATCTCGGTCGCTATAATCTTGCAGTTTTCAGATTCGTCCCCTTCCTTGACTTCGGCCAAGGCGTCCCTCTCCACCTTGCCGACCACGAGGAGGGGATTTTCCCCCGCGAGTATGTCCCTCGCGCCGTTGTAAATATCCGAAAAAACTATTACCTCTACCCCGCTGTGCAAATCCTCTATCCTGACAAAGGCCATCTTGGAGCCCTTCTTCGTCATGGTCTCGCGCAGTTCCGTGACTATTCCGGCTATCGCCGTTTCGTCGCCGGTCTTTCTGTCGCGCACGCTTTCGGTCGTGTCGGAGGCGTAGAGCGTCATCTCTCTTTTGCGCGAGGCAAGAGGGTGGGACGTTATGTAAAACCCCAGGGCTTCCTTCTCAAAAGAAAGAAGCGTCTTTTCAGGCCACTCCTCGATTGTCTTTACCGGAGCCTTCGTTCCCTTAACGGCAACTCCGCCGAGCATGTCGAATATAGACGTCTGGTTTTTATCCTCCTGCTTCATCGTAGTCGAGTTTGAGAGCTCCGTAACTCCGGCCCTCGTCATGCCGGTAAAGTCGAACGCCCCGCACTTTATGAGGCTCTCGACGACCTTCTTGTTCACTCTTCTCGAATCCACTCTTCCGGCGAAGTCGTCGAACGAAGAGAATTTTCCCGCCGCCCTCGCCTCGATTATCGCCTCTATTGCAGCAGAGCCGACGTTTTTAACGGCCGCGAGCCCGAACCTTATCGCGTCCCCGGCCACGGTAAAGTCCATCGAGCTTTCGTTCATATCCGGCGGCAAGATTCTTATGCCTGAGTCCCTGCACTCGCCTATGTATTTCATTACCTTATCCGTATCTCCCATGTTTATCGTAAGAAGCGCGCTCATGAACTCTTCCGCGTAATGGGCCTTAAGATAAGCCGTCTGGAACGCTATCAACGCGTAGGCCGCGCTGTGGCTCTTGTTAAAGCCGTAGCCCGCGAACTTGGCCATGAGGTCGAAAATCTTCTCGGCCTTTTTCTGCGGAATCTTTTTGTCCTTGGCGCCGGAGAGAAACCTCTCCCTCTGGTCTAACATTACCTCCGGAACCTTCTTGCCCATGGCCTTCCGAAGCACGTCGGCCTCTCCGGGGGTAAACCCTGCCAAGACCTTCGAAATCTCCATGACCTGTTCCTGATAGACCATTACTCCGTAGGTGGTTTCGAGTATGGCCTTAAGCTCGGGGGTTTCATAGGTTATATGAGTAAGGCCCTGCTTTCTCTTTATGAAATCATCCATCATGCCGCTCTGCAAAGGGCCGGGCCTGTAAAGAGCGACAGCCGCTATGACGTCCTCGAAACTCTCGGGCTTGAGTTTCTTCAGGAGTTCCTTTAAGCCGCTGCTTTCAAGCTGGAACACCCCGTTAGTGTTGCCGGATGCGATGAGTTTATAAGTGTCCTTGTCCTCAAGGGGAAGGTTTTCTATGTCTATGCCAATGCTTCTATTTTTCTTTATCGCCTTTATCGCCTTGTCTATGAGAGTGAGGGTTTTGATGCCTAAGAAATCGAACTTGACGAGACCGATTTTTTCGACGTCCTCCATGGTGAACTGGGTCGTTACTATATTTTCTTTTGGCCCCTTGTAAAGAGGGAGGTAATCAACAAGCGGCTTATTCGCTATGACGACTCCGGCGGCGTGCGTCGAGGCGTGCCGCGGCATGCCTTCCAAGGCCTTGGCAAAGGTCATAAGCTCTTTCACCTTTGGGTCTTCGTCAACGAGTTTCTTGAGCCTCGGCTCGTCTTTAATCGCCTTATCAATCGTAATGTCTAATTCGTTCGGCACGAGTTTCGCTATTTTATCAACCTCGGAATAAGGCATGTCGAGGGCTCTGCCCACGTCCCTTATAACGGCCTTTGCCTTCATCTGTCCGAAGGTTATTATCTGGCTTACCTTGTCGCTCCCGTACTTGTCGGTTACGTATTTTATGACCTCGTCCCTTCCCTCGAAGCAGAAATCTATGTCAATATCAGGAAGGCTTATCCTGTCCGGATTCAAAAATCTTTCGAAAAGCAGGCTGTATCGAATAGGGTCGAGGTTGGTTATTCCTAACGAATACGCGACGAGGCTCCCGGCCGCAGAACCTCTTCCCGGGCCTACGGGAATGTGTCTGCTTTTCGCGTAATCTATGAAGTCGTTCACTATGAGAAAATACCCTGAAAAACCCATCTTCGTTACTACGTTCAATTCTTTTTTGAGCCTCTCGTAGTACTGCCACTTCAAAGAATCAACGTCCTCGTTAGATGCCCTCATAAAGGCAAGCCTTTTTTCAAGCCCGTCCTTTGCCTTGGCGTCGAGCAAGCTGTCGACGGTTTCTCCCTCAGGTATTGGAAATTCCGGAAGATGATACTCTCCGAACTTGAGTTCGAGGTTGCACCTATCGGCAATCTCGATTGTGTTGGCGATTGCTTCGGGCACGTCTTTAAACCTCTCTATCATCTCCTTGGGGGATTTGAAATAAAACTCGTCTCCGGTGAACCTCATCCTGTCTTGGTCGGTAATCTTTTTGCCTGTCTGTATGCAGAGCAAAACCTCGTGCGCTTTCGAGTCCTCTTTTCTGAGGTAATGACAGTCGTTCGTGGCGACAAGGGGGATGGAGAGTTTTTTGCCTATCTCGATTAGAATCTTATTAACCTTTTTCTGTTCCTCTATGCCGTTATCCTGAAGTTCGAGAAAAAATCTCCTGTCCGGAAATATGCGCGAATACTCCGCCGCCGCTGCGTAAGCCTTCTCTATCTGACCGTTCATCGCGAGGTTCGACACCTCGCCTTGAAGGCACGCGCCAAGGGCAATGAGCCCCTCGTTAAATTCCATGAGGAGTTCCTTGTCAACTCGGGGCTTGTAGTAAAAGCCTTCGAGATATGCCTTTGTGAGGAGCTTGCAGAGGTTGTGGTAGCCTTTTATGTTTTTTACGAGTAGAACGAGGTGGTTCGCGCCCTCGCCTCCGGAACGCGGAGGGATTCTTTCCGTCATCTTACCCGGCGCGACATAGACCTCGCATCCGATTATGGGCTTTATGCCGCTCGCTATGGCCTTTTTATAAAACTCTATCGCGCCGAAGATGTTGCCGTGGTCTGTCATGGCAACGGCCGGCATCTTGTACTCCTTGGCCAAAGCGAACAACTCCTCAGGCCGTATCCCGCCGTCAAGAAGGCTGTAGTTGGTATGCAGATGAAGATGAACGAATTTGGCGTGTTCCATGATTAAAAAACGATAACATATTTCGGGGGATTTGGGTAGGGGGTTTAGCGTTCACCCTGAGCCTCCGCCTGAGGCGGACGAAAGGTCGAACGGGTGCAGTATACAGAATTATCCTATGCTATTTCCCGGGGCGGCTTGTTGGTCTATATCTATTCCTCTATGTCAGCCAAAATTTCCGGCAATCTAATTCTCGCCCAATATACTGACACGGCAACCACCAATCCACCAACTACCGATACAGCTAACATAACAAAGCCCTTTGGTTCATTAACCTTATAACCCAAAGCCCAAGTGAGCAAACCAATCCCCGCAAATAAACCGGAATAAAGCAACCCAACCAAGAAATGGATTTTCAACTTCCAGTAATCTGGCCAAGACTGAAAAATTTTCTTTTTAACTTTTTCAGGAAAAAGCAACTTCCTTGATTCATTAAAAACATATACAGCCAATATCGGAGACGCTGCAAACAGATATTTTTGAAAATCCGAATTATCCGAAAGTTTAGCTGATATCAAAATTGCATATTCTGGCCATAAAAAAAAGAAAATCGCCCCTAACAATATAACTAAAAATTCAATGCTTATGAATATAACTCTAAAATATTCCAATACAATACTCATTAGTGCCCCATATCACGTTCTGCGCTAATCCGCCCGAAGTGTTTAGCACTTTCTTCCGCTAGAACATCAGGAGTCGGTTCCTTGGAATGGAGAAAGCTCTTCTGTGTTTCAGCAGTTCGGATGATTACTTCGTTTCCCTTGCTTTGCCCAACAACTTTGCCACGGCCATAGCCATCTGCCGCCATTAAAAGAGCAGCATCTGTAATATCAGGTGGATTCTCGGGTTCGAACTGGGGATTATCTATAATTCCTGCAACCAATTGAATAATATCTGTCTTAATGCCCTTCCCTTCCTCGCTCAATTCTTGTACCACTAGCTCGGAAGCATTTCTTTTTTTAACATAATTATTAAGACTTCCCCAAAGGCGGCCAAACAAAGGATTAGGTGGATATACTTTCGCAGATATCTCAACAAACAAATC
>JBAQMW010000194.1:0-7202 GCA_049303155.1 Thermodesulfobacteriota bacterium
CCTACATGCCCTATTCCGCCCCTTTCCCTTGACGATGCTTTGCCCATCCTGATATACTTGATATATTAAGATGATGCAGGCTTATGAATGACCGCTAAACTCGCGTTCGGCGTAGAGCCGTCAAAACGCAGATACAGGCTTCGCCTTTCAAGATATGAGGCCTTGGCCGAAACAGTTGCCGGTTTCATCAAGAACAAAACCGGCCGGACTATCGTCCTCGACGTCGGGGTGGGATCGGGAAGAACTTTGAGATACCTTGAGCCCACGGGCCTCTCGGAGTGCGCGGACTTCTACGGGATAGACATAGACTCGAAAAGGCTTTACAACATATACGGAAAAAATAAGTGGCGCCTCGTCATGGCGGACGTTACAAAGGGCATACCCTTTAAAGACGAAAGCGCGGACATCGCGATAATCGAGCAGGTGCTTGAGCACATCTCGAACCCGGAAGAGACGTTGAAAGAAATGGCAAGGGTTCTCAAGCCCGGAGGGCTTTTGATAGTCGGAGTGCCGATATTCCCCGCCCCCGTGGAATGGGTGAGGAAAAAAGTTACGGCCTACGCAGCCAAACGCTTCGACATGCATAGAGGACACGTGCAGACCTTCACCATGAAGAAGACAGCCGGGCTCGTCAAAAAGACCGGCCTTTTCGACATATCGAGCGTCAGAGGCTTCAGGATAGCCTCAGGCGGCATACTCGGCCCGCTCGAAGACCTGCGTTTTTGGTGGAGGCTTAACGCGTTTATAGGCAAAATCGCGCCATCCCTTTGCACGGAAATACAGGTTACGGCAAGAAAGAGGACGCAGCATGGTAATTAATCCGGCAGTTAAAGCCGTGGAATTCGCGAAAAGAGGCAAGCTCGTCCTCGCGCTCGAGCTTTTCGAGGCAGACCCGGCATTCAAAGAAAACGCGGTCGCTCTTTCGTATTACGCCCTTTGCATAGCCATACTGCGGGGTAAATGCGACGAGGCTCTCATCGTCCTCCGCGGCGCCGTTAAAAAAGACCGCTTCCAGCCGGACATATACATGAATATCGGCAGGGTTTATGTATTAAAAGAAAGAAAAGACTTCGCGGCCAAGGCCTTCGTAAAAGGCCTGAGCCTCGACTCCTCGCACGCGGGGCTCCTGAAAGAAATAAAAAAACTCGGAATAAGGCAACAAGCGATAATACCGTTCCTGTCGAGGAAAAACGTCTTGAATAAAGCCCTCGGAAAAATAATCTATGAACTCAAGCACGGCAAGGGCTGAGCCCTAAAGCAAAATCAAAAATAAAAAGTCAAAGCATGTCCCAGCAGGCTTTAAGCAGGGAGTCAAAAATTCGGTATCTTTTTTATAAAAAACAAACCTTAGTTTTGATATTTGATTTTTAATATTCATCGTGCCGTCCGGAGGACAGGAATGACCATGAATAACGTTGCGAGCGAAGACAAAGAATTAATCGAAGAGGCGAGAACGCGCCTCATGGAAACCGCCAAAGGAATCCTCGACAACTCCATAGGGATAATCGTGGGCTGCAGGATGATGAACGAATTCATTTCGTTCGCCGAATTAAACATTGACGAGGATGACCGCATGACGTTCGTGTCCGTTGAGTCTCAGACCGACCACCTCCCAATCGGAGAAGTCCGGAAACTATGGAACGAGGAGGCCTTGAAAAAGAAAGACGAAGAGATAAAAAAAGTCGAGATTATGTTCACCGGGATAATAAAAGACAGTTGCAGTTTCATACTCAACAAATACACTTCCGAATAATATAATGATACTGCGCGCGGCATTTTACGCGTTGGTTATTCTTTTACCGGCTCCGTTAATATCTATGCCCGCCGATATGAGGTAAAATGCACAAAAACCTTCTCGTATGCGTTGACAACTCTCTTGAATCAACCGTTGCGATAGACCTTTCGGCAAGACTCGCCTCATCCGCAGGCTCCCTCTTAACAGGGCTTCACGTCTACGCCGCGAAACTGCATAGCGAGCGTTTCTCCCAGATGGAAGAGACGCTTCCGGCGAAGTATCAGGTCAAGGAAGAACTCGAAAGACAACGCGACATACACTCGAGCCTGATAACAAAGGGGCTTGAAATAGTATCAGACTCCTACATGTCCGTCTTAAAGGCGCGTTGCGAAAAAGACGGACTCACTGCTACGCTCAAAAACCGCGAAGGCAAAAACTACGAAGAAATCATGAGGGAGCTTGAAGAAGGGAAATACGACCTCCTCCTCATGGGCTCAATCGGGCTCGGCAAGGTAAAGAAAAGCCGCATCGGAAGCGTCTGCGAAAGGACTGCAAGAAGAACAATCGTTGACACTTTCATAGTGAAACAAGGCGGGGCAAAAGGCAAAACCATCCTCGTTGCCATTGACGGAAGCTCGAACTCTTTCGGGGCGTTGAAGGCCGCGATTTCCATCGCCTCCATTCTCGGATTAGAAGTCGAGGCGATAAGCGCGTTCGACGCGGACTACCACCACGTTGCCTTTAAAAGCATCTCGACCGTGCTTTCCGAAGAAGGCGGCAAAATTTTCAAGTTCAAAGAACAGGAAAAACTCCATAGTGAAATCATCGACGAAAACCTCGCCGCTCTATACAAAAAACACCTCGAAAGGGCGCGCCTCTTCGCCGAGGGATTTGGGCGCAGGATAAAAACCACCCTTCTTCAAGGCAAACCATTCGAGGCGATACTGTCCTACGCAGAAGAAATAAAACCCTTTGCAATAGCCCTCGGCAAACGAGGCGTTCACTCGTCCTCCACCCTCGACATAGGGAACGCGACGGAAAACGTGCTCCGGGAAGCCGCGTGTTCGGTCTTGATATCAACGCAGCTTGTTTCGCCGCCCGCGCCGGAAGGAACGTCAATCAAATGGTCTATCGAGGCCATAGAACTCCTCGAAAAAATACCATCTTTCGTCAGAGGCATGGTAAAGAGCATGGTTGACGAAGAGGCGAAAAAATCAAATGTTGAGACCGTAACCGAAGAACTCATGAAAAAGGTGCGAAGCCGCTATGGCCTTTAGCGCCGAGCCTCCGTTTCTTATTTCGTGGAACCTGACCAAAAGGTGCAACTTAAAATGCGGCCACTGCTACCTCGACTCGACCGAAATAGACGGAACTTCCGACATATCAACCGGCGAAGCGAGAAGAACCGTAGACCAAATCTCCTCTCTTAACCCTAACGCGCTCCTTATAATGACGGGCGGAGAACCTCTTTTAAGGGACGACTTATTCGCCCTTGCGCGCTACGCCGCTGACAAAGGTTTAATCGTGGCAGTAGGCACGAACGGAACCCTCCTTGACGACAACTCGGTAAAAAATCTTTTAAAAAGCGGAGTCAAGGGCGTGGGAGTAAGCCTCGATTCGATTACACCTGATTACCACGACTTATTTCGCGGCGTGAAAGGCGCGTGGGGAAAAACCGTCAAAGGCATGGAGGTCTTGAAAAGACACGGCCTTCCTTTCCAAACCCAGTTCACCGTTACCAAGACAAACAAACAAGAACTCGAAAAAATTGTTTTATTTTCCATTGATTCAGGCGCAATGGCTGTGAACGTATTTTTTCTCGTCTGCACGGGAAGAGGCGAAGACCTGACAGACCTGTCGCCCAAGGAATACGAAGAAACCCTCGAAGAGGTATTCGAACTGTCTCAAAAATACGACGGCAGGATAATGGTTCGTCCGAGGTGCGCCCCTCACATACTCCGGATAGCCGCTGAGCGAGATTCCGAAAGCAATCTCCTCAAGGGGCAGACGAGCGGATGTGTCGCGGGAAGAGGCTACATGAGAATCTCTCCCGACGGATTTGTCACCCCATGCCCGTATATGCCTGCTTCGGACGGCTCGGCGAACATAAAAGAAAAAAGCCTTAAAGAGATATGGGAGCAGGACAAAGTTTTTTCTTCTTTGAGAAATCCGCAATATAAAGGCAAATGCAAGGATTGCGAATACGAAAGCCTCTGCGGAGGCTGCAGGGCAAGGGCTTTGGCAGAAACAGGGGACATGCTCGCACAAGACCCCTTTTGCTCCTACATCCCAAAGGGAAAGACAGCGAAAGAAGACATAAAGCCCGTATGGACTTCGGAGGCAAAGGAGAGGCTTAAAAAAGCACCGTTTTTCTTGAGAGGAATGATAAGAAACGGAGTTGAAAAATATGCGGCCTTTAAAAGCATAAAAGAGATAACCCCTGAACTCATGGCCGAGCTCAGAAGCAAAACGCCTTTTCTTAAAGATAAAGGTGGCAACTGATGAAGGGGGGGCTACTTAGATTCATGGGCATAACTCTCGTTTGCCTCGGCGGCCTTAACCTCGCGCTTTGCCTTAAACTCGGAATAAAGGCGGGGTTCTGGAATTATCTTTTGATATTTTCGGGCATTGCAATGGCAGGGGCCGGGGTATTTCGCAAGCGCGGAGCAACGGACGAGGCGGGGGAATAGAAACGTCGGGTTTTCGCTCCCTCTATGCCTGTGTTACAGGACGCGGAGCGTCAGGAGCTGCGTTCCCACGCTGGAGCGTGGGAACGATAAATCCCTGCTAACCCTTTCTAACGCCTCTCATCACGATAATCTCAAAAACCAATATAAAGATAAATATTGCCAAAGGAAAAAAGACCTTCTTCCACCCGGCGTCCTCTTCGAGCGAAACCCAATTCCACCCTGTCATGACGTGCCTTGCTCCTCTTTCCGCGTTAGAGCCGTCCCACGCGGCAAAGGCTATCGGCATAAATTCGCCTGCCTTGAATTCGATTGAATCGGCCTTAAGAGGAGATTTCATTATAACCCGCCACGCTCCGTCCTCGTATTCGCCAAAAGCCTTTACTATCGGTTCTTTTTCAATTGCCTTTGATGGGCCTTTGTAACCGATGACGCGAGTCTTTTGCAAAGCATTCACGCCGCCGCTCTTCCACTGCCAAATAATAACGCCTTTGGCTTCGTCTCCCATTCCGAACCAAGACCGCGCCTCGACAGGAAACTCCAAAGCAATCGAGTCCTCGAAAGGCTCTTCTCCGGACAACTCCTTAGACCTCTTATCACCCGGCACGCTCTTTACAGGGTCGTGCCATTCAAGAAGAAAGGCGATTTCCTTTTCATTATAAAGAGCGCGCACTGATATTGAATCCAGCGTCGGAGTAAAAAGCCGCTCTCCCGAAAAAAACTGCGGAAAGACGTAAAAATTAGCGTAAGGAGATTTTTCCCAGAGCGTGTTATTGAATGCCTCAGGTAATGGACCCTTAACCCTCTTTGCCCTTACGACGTTATCGCCCGTGGGCCGGATGTCCGGCCTCGCGAGAGAAGAAACATAGTTAGCAACGTCAATCTTTTCTTCATCCGAAAGACGCTTTTTATTTTCAGGGTCGTCGTAAGAAGGCATCTGGGTGCCTGGAATCCCGATGCCTATCCTCGCGTAAACATCCTTTGGACTGCTTCCCGCCCGAAAGGTCCATTGCTTGGAGAAATCCCTCGGAACAGTCAAAAAACCCCAATCGTCCTTAAGCCTTTTCAAGGAATCGCCGCGTCCCTGCTTGCCGTGGCACTCAACGCACCGCTCCTTGAAAAGAGCTTTGCCATTTTCAATGCTCTCCGTTCCCGAAGGAAAAGAAGACGGGATATTTATTTTGCCCTTTTCCGGATTCTCAAGCCCTGCCAAATCTTTAAGATACTTTACGAGAGACCTTATGTCGTTGTCATTCAAGACGTCAGCCCAGCCCGGCATGGAGGTTCCGGCAAGGCCGTTCTTAATCGTATTAAAGATGTCTTCCTCGCTTGGATAATAGTCGTCAAAAGAAGTCGTCCTCCACTTATAAACACCGTCAGTCAGGTTACGCGGCCTCGGAAGGAGAAACTCGGAGGCAGGGCCGTTACCCTTGCCCTCAATTCCGTGGCAGGAGGCGCAGTACTTTAGATAAATTCCTTTTCCGTCAGACGCGGCTTCAACAGAAAAAGAAATAAGGGAAATAAAAATGGCGGCCATAATCATCGTCCAAAGGCGGCGCATATTACTTCCACCTCCTCGGACTGTTTCCCGTAAAGTCATATATAAAGAGTATGACCTTCCACGCCTCATCTTCGGTAAGACGCTCTTCCCACGCGGGCATGGACGACATATGCGGATGAGACTCTTGCGGAAGCCCCGCGCCCCCCTTCACGACGCGCCAAAAAACGTAAGACTCGCTAAGCTGCGCGATTGTGTCGTTTCCCTTAAAAGGCAGAGGCGCGGGGTTAAGGCCCTTGGCGAAATGCCCTGCGCCGTCCAGCTTTGCTCCGTGGCAAAAAAAACAATTCTTGAAATACACATCCCCGCCCTGACGCACGAGTTCTTTGAATTTTTCCCGGTCTTCAATAGCGAACTTCCTGTATGGGTTTTCTATTTTCGAGAGTTCGAAGGTTTTTCCATACGCGGAAATCACGGCAGGCGGCGCGGGATGCACCACCCTTAACTCGAAAGACGGCTCGATCGGGGTTGCAATATATCCATAAGTCAAAAAGGCGAAAAAAGCGGGAATGATAAGAAGCGCGGCAAAACGCACGGATTTTTTCTCAACAAAGAAAAGTTTTTTAAGCGGCGAAGCGAGTTTTCTCGCCCCCTCGTCGGTAGTCGTCATGGCCAGAAGCGCTATGACGGCGACAAAAAACACATACGCCGAAAGAACGCTCGTTGGTATTGGCTTGCCGAGAATAAGCCCCGGCAGGCTGAAAATAAGATAAGAGACTGAAACTATCGCAGTATAAATCAAAAGACGCATGCCGGTTTATTTCGCCTCCCGTGGCAAAGGCAAACCCCCTCTTTTAAGAAGATACATGGTAACTGCCTTTAGTTCCGTTTGGTTAAGCCCTATCGCGCCTTTTGTAACGTCAGGCATCGGGCTTATCGAATCCTTGCTTCCCTTGACTCCGAACCCCGGAGTAACATACGCCGACGGATTAACCATTGACTCGATTATATATTCTTCGGCGTTTTTAGCGTTGCCTTTATACGCGGTATTTTTTATCCTCTCTTCGGCAGTTTGTATTATGGCGGACAAAGAAGGCGCCCTGCGTCCGGCGGATTCGTGGCACAGGGCGCATGCCCCGCGTCCGTTATAAAGCCCCTCGCCGAGAGATATAAGCCCCTCGATTGTTTCCGGAGCCACAGCAACGCCGCCCGGTTTGACGGCGGTTTTTACCGGCGGCACAAAGACCTCGACAAAAACCGCGTAACATAAAACCGCGAAGAC
>JBAQMW010000195.1:0-1971 GCA_049303155.1 Thermodesulfobacteriota bacterium
CCTAAGCGTAACATTTGATTGTGTTGTTTAGTACTAATGAGTTCATTTGTGAGAAGACATAAATTTACAAAATCTCCCCTTACCCCTTTTTACCAAAGAGGGGCAAAATAAGTCCCCCTTAGCAAAAGGGGGATTGAGGGGGATTTTAAGCAATGTATCCATACTTTTGAACTTCTTGGTACATGCTTTATATTCAATTGTTTATCAATTGTTACAAAAAGGTAACAGCATAACGATTACTGCTCTCAATCCCCGTCCAAAAAGCCCCGGAGTCCTTTATTTATACCAAGTTGCTTTCAGGCAGCTACTTATTAGATTAATGAAAGCTTACTTGGTGTTATGCAGGCCGCTATAGATTTTATTGTTTGATAGCCAATAAGTATTAGAACCCGACTCCAAGCTTGAGTGAGTAAGCAGGGACCTCGGCAAAGTCAGCCTCTGCCACCATGTTTATCAATCCAAGACTAACTCTCAGACCTGCAAAGTATTTCGTCTCAGTGATGCTCTCCTTTGTTAACGGATTGAGCGGTATGTTCTTCGGATCACTATCAATCTTCACCTGGCCGACACCTGCGTAAGGAGTTAAGATGGTAAATCCCTTGCTGATCGAGATATCGTAACCCATTGTGTTAAGGTCGAGGTTGTTAACGCCATTCAGTTTGGTGTACGTTCCTCTTAGGGCCACTGCAGGTGTTGCGATGCTCCCCTTTAAAAAGGCCCACTTTACCTCTCCGCCCCAGAGGGAGATGTTGGTGCTTGGTATCGAGGAATAGATAGCGCCTACGTCTATTCCGAAAGGAAGCCCCTTCTGGAGATGAAGTCTTGGAATAGGAAGCATCCCTGGGAAGTCCCCCATCTGTTTCCAGTAGGGCTTGTCCTCATTGATGTCCAATGCCGTTACCTCAACACCTATGTCAAATCCGAGAATCCCGAGGGGCTCTGCCGGGGCCATAGGGAAGTAGGAAAGACCGAAACCTATTTCTTTGCTCAGATCCTTGAAGTTCTGCTGCTGCTGCTGAACAGTTCCTGTTAAGGTTAACTGTTTCGGATCAATATCTACTGCCCATGCAGATACGGAGATTAGCACCATTGCGGTCATTAACAATAAAATCTTTTTCATTTAATCCTCCTAAAATTAGTATTGGTTCGTAAACTTTATATCAGGCCTTTTGAAATGTCAACCCCGTTTACTCAGCCGGATTGTGGCGTATATGACGCTCAGGGAGAGTATGGTCAGGATGATGACAAGATAGTTCGCCAGCGGATAGTCTCCTGACTGGGTGGCAGAATATATGGCTATCGGCATTGTAGCAGTTTTACCTGGTATGTTCCCGGCAAGCATCAGGGTCGCCCCGAACTCCCCTATCCCCCTTGCAAAGGAAAGTACAACCCCGGCCAGAAGCCCTCTCCATGCGAGCGGCAGGGTTACTTTTAAGACTGTTTCAATCTCCCCCTTGCCGAGGAGAAGAGATGCCTTTTCGAGTTCAGGGTTGACCGAATCTATTGCTGCCCTGGCGGTCTTGGCCATCAGAGGGAAAGAAACAACGAAAGAGGCTACAGCCGCCGCCTGCCAGGTAAATGCAATGGTCCAGCCCGTCCAGTTGTAAATAATCTCCCCTAAAAACCCGCGCCTCCCCAATACAAGGATAAGGTAATAACCTGTTACAGTAGGAGGCAGAACCATGGGGAGCGTTACTATTGCATCTATGACATCCTTTGCAAAAAAATCCTTCCTTGAAAGTAGATAACCCAATGCAGTACCTGTGAACGCCACCATTATGGTAGATATTATAGATACCTGGATCGAGAGTCTTAATGGCAGCCAGACCGTTTCCATTATAGATGTCGTCATCAGGGGAATCTCCTCATCTCAGTATCCTGCTAAGGAAGGACTTTGTCCTCTCGTTCTTTGGACTGGTAAATATATCTTCAGGCGCACCAGTCTCTATTATATCTCCGTCGGCGAATACC
>JBAQMW010000196.1:0-2212 GCA_049303155.1 Thermodesulfobacteriota bacterium
CATATAACCGTTCAAACTCCGGCGCCGGTCGAACTTAAAATCATCGCAGTCAACGCCTTTTCCGCCTCGCGCCTTACTTCAAGGTCTTCGTCCGACTTCTCGGCCCTCTCAATGGCCTCTTTAGCGCGGGGATTGCCGACCTTTCCGAGAATCGAGGCAACGCGCCTTCTTACGAGAGGGTCAATATCGTCCATGGCCGTTATGAGATGCGAAATTGCTCCGTGCACGCCCATCACGTAAAGGGCTTGCTCAGCCATTTCCCTGACCGATACGTCGCCGGACGAAAGGCTTCCCAAGAGCGCGCCCGCGAGGCCGCTACGCTGGAACTCCTCGGTTACCTGCTCCCTCGCGTAGCCGTCGTTACTGTGAAACAGTATGCCGCAGAGAAGCGGCACGGCGTCCTTTCCTGCTCTGCCCAAAACCTCGGCCGCCGCCCTCCTCACCTGCCAGTTTGAATCAATAATGCCCCGGCCTATGTCCTCCGCAACAATGCCGCCGGCTATCGCGCCGAGCGTTCTTACCGTATGCAGGCGCACGACCCATGACGGGTCGTCCATGAGGGGAATCAAAAACCTCGTCGCAACGTGAGAGCCTGCGGCTCCGAGCCCCTTAGCGGCCTTGGCCCTCACGTCCGCCTCCGAATCGCGCAAGGCCTCGATGAGAAACCTTTCAGCCGAAGGGTCGCCTATCTCGGATATCACGTCAACGGCATGCGCCCTCACGTGCCAGTCCGCATCCTCCATGCCGGACGTCAAAAAAGGAATCGCCTCGGCTCCGAAGCCTATCAAGGCGGATTTCACCACGCGGAGCGCCGCCCTTTCTTTGCTTGTGTGTTTCGCGCTCTCTTTTAAGGCAAACGCGAGATGCGGCAAAGCGGACGGGTCTTTTATGAGGCCTAACGCACTGGCCGCCATGCTCCTCACGTCGAAGTGCTTTGATTTGAGCGCGCTTACAAGCGCCGGCACGGCGCGCTTGCACCTCAAGGAGCCTAACCTTTCGGCGGCAAGCGCGCGTCTCCACGCTCGCCCCTTTTCAACGGCTTTTATGTAGTGGTCAACGTAACCGAGGGCTTCCATGGCGCTCAGCGCCCTGACTTTCCCATCGCTATCGGCATCGTTCAGCGCATCGAGGAATATCTCCTCTATGGCCGCGTAGTCCGCGGCGCCGGGCTTCTTCCTGAGGAGTTCTATTGTATAGCCTTTTTCTTTTTCCGAGCCGTTTACGAATGCAACGGCAATACCGCGGTATCGCTCTCTCGCCTCGTCGAGCCGGCAATAGATTCCCGACATGTAGAGCCTGCGCAGGACGTCGGAGACGAACACGGCGATTATCGAGAACGAAATACCGGCTATCACGATGAATAGGAGCTTGTAGGCCATAGTAATCCACTTCAAACTATAGCCCGAATCGAAGAAAGGTCAAGAAAAAAGAGGGCTTCGGCAGAAGCCCGAAGCCCTCTTTTAATGGTCATGGTGCCCGGAGACGGAATCGAACCGCCGACACGAGGATTTTCAGTCCTCTGCTCTACCGGCTGAGCTATCCGGGCATAAAATAGTAAACATATAAATTATTTTAAACGTCCGTCTTTGTCAAGGCTTTTCTTGGCAGATGTCAATCTGATTTAGAAATGCCGCGCTATCCCGCTAATCCGGCAACTCTTCGGAGTTTATCAAAAGGCGCCACATGGTTCAACCCGCCATGCCTTCCGTAATCCCTTGAATTTTTTATTGAACCCTGCGATAATTACGCAAGTTTAAACACGGAGGTCAGGCGATGAAAAAAAACTTAAGCGTATTTATGGCCGTAGCGGCATTTGCCCTTCTTACCGCGATGGGCGGCACGCCCGATTCGGAAGTGCCGGTGCCGAAGGTGGACTTCAGGGTTACGATAACCGACGACCAGGACGTTATTACGAAATGCGCGAACGTAAGCTGGGAGGGAGAGACCTTCTTTAAGGCCGAAAGGGGCAAAGGGGTCGTAACCGTGCCGTTCGAAAAGATAAAAAAAATCGTCAAGATAGGAAGCGCCGTCAACAGGAAAACCGACTTCCAACTCCTCCTTAAAACAGGCGAGGTTGTCGCGGTTACAACGGACGACGACATGAGGTTTTTCGGAGTAACGAGCTTCGGCACGTACAGGATATTCGCCAAAAACATAAAAGAAATCTCGTTCGAATAATCCGATGCTCCGCCTTGTTTATTCAGCCGCGGCC
>JBAQMW010000197.1:0-2003 GCA_049303155.1 Thermodesulfobacteriota bacterium
TTTCTCGTCTCATCAGACGATATTATCGCCATGCCTGTTCTTGAAGCGATAAGCCTCGCCACGGTTGACTTGCCTGTTCCAATAAGGCCGCAAACCAAAAGAAGAGCGGGCTTATAGCCGCCTGTCGCGTATTTGTAAGAGAGGTCGAAATAAAGAAGGGCGTTCAGCAGGGCGTTTTTTTTATCTGCCGAAGACTCCTCAGACTCGTTAAGTTTAAAACCCTCGACCTTGCCCCGCACAAAGGCGCGGTAACATTTATAAAAATCCAAAAGTCTTTTTCCTTCGCTATCGCCTGTTGTTGAAAAATATTCTTTTTCAAAAATCTTGGCAAGGTCGGGTCTGCCGCGAAACTCCAAGTCCATGCTCAGGAACGCCGCGTCTGACACGACGTCGCAGTAGCGGAAACGCCTGTTGAACTCTATGCAGTCGAATATGAAAATGCCGTCCTCTATACCTATGTGCTCGGAGTGTATGTCGCCGTGGCAGTCCCTTATAAAACCGGCCTCAACCCTTTTTTTAAAGAGGGGAGCGTTTTTTCTCAAAAATCCTTCGGCAAAGGCGCGTATCTTATTCAGCCTTTTATTGCTTATCGTAGTTCCGATAAAAGGAGAGACCTGAGAAAAATTCTCCTCGCCGTTTTGTTTTATTATTTCGATTTTTCCGAACCCTGAGATGCCTTTATTCGTGAGGGCGTGTTTATGGAAAGATGCTATTCTGTCGGCGATTCTTTTTATGATTTCCGTCGTTATGGTCTCTTCCTTTATCATTCGCTCGAGGATAACCTCATCGGGAATCCTTTTCATCTTGACCGCGTATTCAACGATTCGGCCTTTGCCTTCGACGCGATAGCCGCGCCTTACCCGAACGACAGGCACGACTCCGATATAAATATCAGGAGCGAGACGCCTGTTCAAGCGCACCTCTTCCTTGCAGAAATACAGCCTTTTTTCAAGGGCCGTGAAATCCAGAAATCCGAAATCAACGGGCTTTTTTATCTTGTACGCGTATTTGCCGGTAAGGAGTATATAAGAGATGTGAGTCTGAAGGAGCGTAACCTTGCCACAGCCTTTCGGGTACGCCGAAGGCTTGAGAAGGGCTTTTATTACCGCAGGCAAGGCCATGACTGCTTCCCCTTTTATAAAGCCGTGATGCGTGTGCGTGATGCGTTATGCGTAAAAGAATCTCGTTATAGACAGGCGGGACGCCTGTCCTACGGCGCCGCTTTGGCCGCTTTACTCCGTTTCTTCCATAACGTAAAGGGCCGGAAGGTTCCTGAAACGCTCTTTATAATCGAGCCCGTAGCCCACGACAAAACCTTTTCCTATTATTTTACCGAAGTAATCCACTTTAGAAGCCCCCTCGCTCCCGTCTCTTACCAAAAGAGCGCAGAGTTTAAGCATAGCAGGGTTTTTTCCCTTCAGGTGGCTCAAGACCTTTTCGATTGTTATTCCCCTGTCGCTTATGTCTTCGACCACCAAGACGTGCCTGCCTTTGATGTCAATTTCTATGTCTTTTATTATGCGGGCGTCTTCATAAGGAGAATCGTTCATGCCGTAAGAACTTACCCTCATGAAATCCGTCTCAAGCGGCATATCGAGAGAGCGCATGAGGTCTGCCATGAATACGAATGAACCCTTCAAGACTCCTATGAGAACGGGGTTCTTGCCCGCGAAGTCGCGTTGTATCACGGAGGCCGTCTTAGCCACGGCCTCTTTTATCTCGTTCTCGGTCATGATGAGTTTAAGTCTGTTTTCCATATCGTAACCATATTTTACGCCCCGGCCAAGGAAAACGCAATTCATGTTTTCTTTGATTGCGATTCAAGGCTTTAGTCTTGATGCATCCGGCTTTCGATTCCTCTAATGGCATGGAAAATAAAAACGCCCCTCTCTTGCAAGAGAGGGGCGGTCGGTTAATCGGAAGCAATAATGACTACCTTGCTTGGCGTTAGCCGCCTTGAATAGCGGTTATAATGCTCTCTATATATGCCGTGAGCATCGCTG
>JBAQMW010000198.1:0-8347 GCA_049303155.1 Thermodesulfobacteriota bacterium
AGATGAAAAAAATAGAGGCCATAATAAAGCCCTTCAAGCTGGACGAGGTGAAGGAAGCCCTTAACGAAATCGGCATACAGGGCATTACCGTATCGGAGGTAAAGGGGTTCGGACGCCAGAAGGGGCACACGGAGCTTTACAGGGGCGCCGAGTATGTGGTGGATTTTCTTCCTAAGATAAAAATCGAGATAGTCGTCAAGGCCGACCTCGCCGCGAAGGTCGTGGATACGATAGTCTCGACCGCCAAGACCGGAAGGATAGGCGACGGCAAGGTGTTCGTTCTGCAGGTGGACGAGGTCGTTCGCATAAGAACGGGCGAGAGGGGCGAGGACGCGATATAGGGTTTCGAGGGGACTGTCCCCGGAATACTAAATCACCAAGCGGGAAATAATAAAATTCAAGGAGGAGTCGTCGTCATGACAGCGAAGGAAGTTTTAAATTTTGCGAAAGAGAACAAGACCAGGATGGTGGATTTCAAGTTCCTTGATTTTGTGGGCATCTGGCAGCATTTTACCGTGCCGATGGGACAGCTCTCGGAGGAGATATTCGACGAGGGTTTGGGTTTCGACGGATCGAGTATCCGCGGATGGCAGCCCATACACGCGAGCGATATGCTCGTAATTCCCGACCCGACTACCGCGGTCATGGATCCCTTCATGGAGGTTCCGACCTTAAGCCTCATTTGTAATATCATAGACCCTATCACAAAAGAACCCTATTCAAGGGACCCAAGAAACATCGCCATAAAGGCCGAGGCGTATCTCAAGAGCACGGGCATAGGAGACGTCGCGTACTTCGGGCCGGAGCCTGAGTTTTTCATATTCGACGACGTGCGTTACGGCGGCGCCTCGCATAACGGATTTTTCTACCTCGACTCCGGAGAGGCGATATGGAACAGCGGAAGGGAAGAGGGGCCGAACCTCGGGTACAAGGCGAGGCACAAGGAAGGCTACTTCCCCGTGGCCCCGACCGACACGCAGCAGGACATAAGAACCGAGATGTGCATCCTCATGGAGCAGATAGGCATAGAGATAGAGCGCCAGCACCACGAGGTCGCCACGGCAGGACAGGCCGAGATAGACATGAAATACGACAGCCTGCTCCGCATGGGCGATAAGCTCATGTGGTTCAAGTACATAGTGAAAAACGTCGCAAGAAGGTGGAACAAGACCGTAACCTTCATGCCGAAGCCGCTTTTCGGCGATAACGGAAGCGGCATGCACGTGCACCAGTCAATATGGAAGGGCGGAAAGCCGCTCTTCGCAGGCAACAAGTACGGCGGCATGAGCGACATGGCCCTTTATTACATAGGCGGCATCTTGAAGCACGCAAGGGCGCTTAACGCCTTCTGCAACCCCGGCACTAATTCCTACAGAAGGCTCGTTCCGGGCTTCGAAGCCCCGATTAACCTCGCGTACTCGAGCAGAAACCGCTCGGCCTCGATACGCATCCCCATGTATTCGCCGTCTCCCAAGGCGAAACGCATAGAGGTGCGTTTTCCCGACCCGAGTTGCAACGGCTATCTCGCCTTCGCGGCCATGCTTTTAGCCGGACTTGACGGCATAAAGAATAAGATAGAGCCGGGCAACCCCCTTGATAAGGACATATACGGCTTGAGCCCCGAGGAACTCTCCAAGGTTCCGTCGGCCTGCGGCTCTTTGGAAGAGGCTCTTACCGCTCTTAAGAACGACCACGAGTTTTTGCTTAAAGGGGACGTCTTCACGCAGGACGTCATAGACACGTGGATAGATTACAAGACAGACAAGGAACTCAATCAGGTGAGGCTTCGTCCCGTGCCGCACGAGTTCTTCCTGTACTACGATTGCTAAGGGAAGTTTATTGGTTTGTTCGCAGCCCCTCCACCGAACGGCGGAGGGGTTTTTTTATTTGGCGGGCCAATTCCCTTGACTATCCTAAACCTCCTCTGATAGACTTCAATCATGCTAAGCACAATCGAAGAAATTAAAGAAACCATTATACGGTTTTATGATCCGGAGAGGATTATCCTTTACGGCAGTTACGCGAAAGGCGGCGCTTCCGAAGAAAGCGACGTGGATTTGTTTATCCTTAAGGATACCGATGAGAGGCCGATAGACAGGCGAATTGCGGTGGAAAAAATCCTCGCCGACAGGGAGATGCCTCTTGACATAACGGTTTATACGCCGCAAGAGATGAGGTATCTGTATTCCGTCGGAAGCCCTTTTATAGAAGAGGTAATCGAAACAGGGAGGGTCATTTACATGCGAAATGCCACGGAGAGTTGGCTCAAAGATGCGGAGGATGAAGTGTCTTCAGCGCTCATACTTTTAGAACACGGGAAGTTCAGGGGTGCATGCTATCACAGCCAGCAGGGCGTGGAGAAAGGGCTTAAGGCGTTAATCCTCGAAAAAGGCGGAAGACCCGGGAAGGTGCATGATATAGTAGAACTTTCGAGAGAGGTTCAAAAACTCGGTTGGAATGCCGGCCTTTCCATGGACGACGCGGTGTTCTTGAACAGCATCTATAAAGGGCGTTACCCGACCGAAGAAGGGCTTCTGCCGCTTGGCGAGCCTTTAAAGGCAGACGCGGAAAGGGCAGTGAAAGCGGCAACTGAGTTTATGAAGACAGTGCGTGGAATTTTGTAGGGACGGCTACGGTCTCCCGTTGTAAACCACCACATTTACTTCCATCTGTTTTCGTATCCCGGCTGATTTGGGTCGCGGGGAGATTGTTGTTGCACCATCGGTTGCGTCATCGCGGCGCAACTCGTTAATAGGGTAACCAGCGCAAGCAAAAGCAGGCAGTAAGGGATAATTTTTGTTTTCATGTCAGTTTCCTCCTTTTTATTTTTGTTTCGCAGTAAGAATGATGACGCCGGCGCAATGCCGAATCTTAAATAATCTTTTTGTGCAGTTTCAGAATCTTCCCCACGATATCGGTCGTTGACCTGCCATGCGCGAGTTTTATCCTCGCGATTTTTCCTTTGTAAGTCTTTAAGACCTCCTCGCCCACTATCGAGCCTCTTTTCCAATCCGCTCCTTTTACGAGGACGTCCGGCTGTATTGCTTCGATGAGTTTTATGGGGGTCGGGTCGTTGAAGACGACGACGTAATCAACGGAGGTCAACGCCGAAAGCACTTCTCCCCGGTCTTTTTGTTTGACTATGGGACGGGTCTCGCCTTTTATTTTTTTTACAGACGAGTCGCTGTTAAGTCCGACGACGAGGACGTCTCCGAGGGCCTTGGCTTTTTTCAGATAGCGGACGTGGCCTGCGTGGATGATGTCGAAGCAGCCGTTCGTGAAGACCACTTTTTTCCGCTTGCGGAGAGTCTTTAATTTCGAGAGCAGTTTTTTAAGTGTGGTCAGCATGATTTTGAGAACTTATCACACCTTCGCGACCCTTGCAACCGTAAGGACGAAAACCTCTGCGCCGGATTTTTTCAATACCTTGGAGCATTCCCTTATTGTTGCGCCGGTTGTGTAAACGTCGTCCACTAAAAGCGCCTTTTTTCCTTTGAAAGCCGAGGGGTTTTCAATTGCGAACGCGCCTTTTACGTTGGCAATCCTTTCTTTCTCTTTTAGGTTTACCTGCGGAGGGGTATGACGAGTTCTTACGAGTCTTAAGTAGTCCACCTCCGCGCCAATCTTCTTTGCGAGTTCCTTTGCTATGAGAAGCGATTGGTTAAAGCCTCTTTGTTTGAGCCTCGTATCGTGAAGAGGCACGGGAATAATCGCGTTGAAGCCGGTTTCTCCGAGAGAGTCGTATGCGTCCATGAGGAGCAATCCGAACGCCCGCGTAAATGAAAAATCGCCGTTGTATTTGAAGCGGTGGATTGCCTTTACCGCCTCCTTATCGTAGTAAACGGCGCTCCTTGCCTTTACGAACGGGATTTTCCCGGCAATGCATTCGGCGCAGGAGCGGTTTTCTCCCGTCTTGGAAACGAACGGCATTCCGCACACGCTACATAGAGGGCCGGTAATCATTTTCAATCCGGAAAGGCACGCATCGCAAAGTCCGGCCCCTTCGAGCGAGTTTTTGCAGAGCGGGCATATCGGAGGGAGAAGCAGATTAAAGAAAGAACCAAGAAGGTTTTTCGGATATACGCGCATGATGCTTTAAAAATAGCGCAGGCAGGGCGTAAATGTCAACAAAGAACTTTAAAAACGCCGAATTTAGTGGTAGTGTAATATTGCGTATAAAAAGCATATGTTAGGTAAACTCAAAACGCGTCTTTTAAGGACGCATAACGCCATAATGGGTGGGCTTGAGTCCGTCTTGGGCAGCGAATCGAGGCTTGCCTCGCTCGACGCTCTGGAAGAAGCCCTCGTGGGTTCCGACGTCGGGGTCAGGGTCGCCGGGGAGTTAGTGGACGGGCTGAAGGACAGCCTTCACCTCGGCAAGGACGCCGTGGCGTCCCGCATGAGGGACATGGTTTATCTCATGATAAAGGACGTCGAGGCGCCGCTCGACGTGTCCGGCAGGGGAAGGCCGTTTGTCATAATGGTTTTGGGCGTAAACGGAGTCGGCAAGACTACGACCATAGGCAAGCTCGCCCTTCGCCTCGGCTCGGAAGGAAAAAGCGTCATCATAGGCGCGGCCGACACATTCAGGGCCGCCGCCATAGAGCAGTTAGAGATATGGGGAGAGCGCGCCGGGTGCCCTGTGGTAAAGCATGAGCACGGAGCGGACCCCGGGGCTGTTGTCTTCGACGCGGTAAAGTCGGCGGTCGCGCGGAACTCGGACGTGGTGATACTCGATACCGCCGGAAGGCTCCACACAAAAACTAATCTCATGGAAGAACTTAAGAAGATAAAACGCGCGGCAGGGAAAGAGGTTAGCGGAGCGCCGCACGAAATCCTTCTTATCGTGGACGCCTCGACCGGACAGAACGCCCTCAGTCAGGCTAAACTTTTTAACGAGGCAATCGGCGTTACCGGCATAGCTGTAACCAAACTTGACGGCACGGCAAAGGGCGGCATAATAGTTCCGATAGCGAGGGAGCTTAAAATCCCCATAAGGTTCATAGGCGTCGGCGAGGCAGCGGAAGACCTGAAGGATTTTAACGCGCGGGATTTTGCCGAGGCATTGATATAGGAAAAGGCGGGGAAACCCGGCGAGGAGATAATCCATCATGGCGGACGGCAAGAAGAAAAGCAACGAACACGTTGTCGGCGATTATGTGCTTTTAAGGCCGGACAGGCGTAAAGAGGTAAGGCGTCATCTTTTGGTCTTAAGGGTGTGCGGGGAAAACGACAATATCTTTTTCGGCTACGCGAAGAACCTGAGCAGGGGCGGGCTCTTTATCGCGACCGTAAACCCGAGAAAGATCGGAGACGAGTTTGTTATTTCGTTTAAACTGCAGGATAGCGGCGAAAAGGCGGTGTGCAGGTGCCGCGTGACGTGGGTGCGGGAATATAATCCCAAAACCAACTCGGAGCCCGGCATGGGCATACATTTTATAGACATGGAGCAGGAGATAAAAAATAAAATAGAAGAATGGGTCAAGAAAGGCTAATTCGGGCGTTCTTGGATGTTAGCGGTTAATTCCATCCACGCAAGGAGGTTTTATGGCTGATACAAAAGATACCGATGCCTTGATGTCCAAGTCAACGGACGACTTAATGGAATTGCGCGGCAAGAGAAAACGGGTGCTTGTCCTTCGTGTTACCGATGAAACAGGGGAAAACGTATATGGTTACGGAAGAAACATAAGCAAAACCGGCATGTTCATAGCGACCATGAAGCCGCGTAAGGTAGGCGAAGAGTTCGGCATCGCGTTCGAATTGCCGCGTTACCGAGTAAAGATAGCGTGCCGCTGCAGGGTCGCTCGTGTAATAGGGGGCAAGGCCGGAGCCCATAATCAGGTTGGCATGGGCGTTATTTTTTCGGACATAAGCGAAGAGCATCAGACGAAGATAGACGGGTGGATTAAAGAGGGGATTTAGGGAGGGAAAATCTCACCGGCCCTGCGAGGGATAAGAGGAAGGCCGTGAATATCTTGCGGGTAAACGATGAAAGCGGAAGCGTCGTTTACGGGTATGCCGAGGATTTGAGCAGAAGCGGCATGTTTATTTCATGTCTGCGCCCGAGAAGGATCGGCGAAGAGTTCAAGGTTTCGTTCGAACTGCCGTTTAACCACAGAAAGGCCGTTTATCGTTGCATGGTGATGAGGGTAAGGGATAAAAGCACGGACGGCAAGCATGATTCCGGCATGGGTGTCAGGTTCTTGGATATAGACGAGGAAACGAGCCGCCGTATAGACGCGTGGGTCAACGGCGGCTGAACGGGCGAAAAAAGATTTTATTTTATTTAATCTTCGTTGTTTTACAGAGAGTTTTGAAGCGCGCCTTTAGTTTATCCCTTCACCGTCCATCTCGTTTCGTTCGGGCCGTCTTCGAGTATCACGCCAAGATTAAGGAGTTCGTCCCTTATGGCGTCGGCTCTCTTGAAATCCTTGTTTTTCCTGGCAAGAAACCTTTCCTTTACGAGTTTTTCTATCTCTTCGGGAGGGAGCTTCGCGCGAAGGCGTATGTCGCTGAAGTAGTCAGCGCTTTTTTTGTCGAAGACGCCGAGGAGTTTCCCTGCATCCCTGAATACGGCTGTTATAAGCGGGAGTTCTTTTTTTGCCTCGCCTCTTCCCTTGGTTTTCGCCTCGTCCATGATGCGGTTCGCCCTCGCCGCCTCTTCGAATACCGAGCCTACGACGCTTGCGGTGTTGAAGTCGTCATCCATGGCCGCAAGGAGTTTTGTTGCGGCCGTTTTTTCCGGGTCGGCCGCGGAAAAGGATGAGCAATCGAATTCTGTTTCGATCCTCTCGAGAGTCCTGTAGAACCGTTCTGTTTTGGCCTCGGCTTCTTTCAGCGAATCCGCCGAATATTCAATCGGCGAGCGGTAGTGGCTCGACATGAGAAATAGCCTCACACTCTCGGAGGAGTTCACCTTCAAGGCCTCGCGTATGGTCAGGATGTTGCCTATGGATTTGCTCATCTTTTCTTTTTCTATGTTCACGAATCCGTTATGCATCCAGTATCTGACGAACGGTATTCCGCCGGCCGCTTCGCTCTGGGCGATTTCGTTTTCGTGATGCGGAAACACGAGGTCGCGTCCGCCGCCGTGTATGTCTATCGTATCGCCGAGAAACTTGGCGCACATGGCCGAGCATTCTATGTGCCAGCCGGGACGCCCCTTGCCCCACGGGCTTTTCCACGCAGGCTCATTTGGCTTGCTTTTTTTCCAGAGGGCGAAGTCAAGGGGGTCTCTTTTTCTCTCGTCCACATCGACTCTGGCGCCAGATTCGAGTTCCTCTATGTTTTTGCCCGACAGTCTTCCGTAGCCGGCGAACTTTCTGACGGAATAATACACGTCTCCGTCTATCTCGTAGCCGAAGCCCTTGTCCATGAGACGCGTTATGAGGCCTATTATTTCGGGTACTGTCTCGGTCGCCTTTGGCCTTATCAAGGGAGTCAGGACGCCGAGGGCGGCCATGTCCTCGTCGTAGGCCGATATGTAACGCTCCGCCATGTCAGCGCAACTTACCCCTTCTTTGTTGGCGCGGTTTATTATCTTGTCGTCTATATCCGTGTAGTTTTTGGCGAAGGCGACGTCAAAACCCCTATATTTGAGATGGCGGTAAACGGCGTCGAAGGCCACGGCGCTTCTCGCGTGTCCTATGTGGCTTAAGTCGTAGACCGTGGGGCCGCACACGTACATCCTTACTTTGCCGGGGACGAGCGGAACGAAGTCTTCTTTTTTTCCGCTCATGGTGTTGAAGATTTTTATCGTCACGAGTTCCCTCCGTCTTTTATCCTCTTCAATATTTCGTCCCTGCCGAGAATCTTCGCGATATTTTCGATTTCCATGCCCTCAATAGACCCGGTAAGGACAGCCCTTATGGGCATGAAAAGAGCCTTGCCTTTTTCGTTCGTTTTTTTAAGCCCTTCGAGCGCGGTCTTCCACGACGTCTCGTCTATGTTTTCGATTTTCCGGACCTCTTCGGCGAGCGTGGCAAGGATTTTCTTGGAGCGTTCTTCGCTAAGGAGTAAGCGTACGCTTTCGCTGAACGCGGGTTTATTCAAAACCGATTTGATGCGCGCCGCGACATCGAGCGTCGTTTCAGCCCCGTTTTTGGCGACGGCTATTGCAGGAACGAGTTTTTCCTTAGCAATGTCTTTGAATTCCGGTGCGATTAAGTCGTAGAGGTTTTCCGGGCTCGTTGCGGTTATGGCGTCGCGGTTGTATTTTCTGAGCGATTCTTCGTCGAATATTGACGGGCTTTTCGAGAGTATTCCTACGTTAAAGAGTATCTCCATCTCGTTCAGGGTAAGGAGGTCTTTTACCGGGGTTTCATGGGCGCCCCGGCGAAGCCTC
>JBAQMW010000199.1:0-3107 GCA_049303155.1 Thermodesulfobacteriota bacterium
AACGGTATGCGTAAAGGCGCGGCTTATGACGAATATTTCCTCCAAGGTTGAATCTTTCATAAGCGGCTTTTCGAGCCGTTTCCTCCGCTTAAACATCGGCAACAAGATGCTTGTCGGATACTTTCCTCTTTCGATAATATTAGTCCTGATATCCGTCTTTACCCTTTCCGGTCTTGAGCGGTTAAACGTCATTAACGGCAGTATCCTCGCGGAAGACATCCCGGTCATGCGTATGGCGGACAATCTTACGGACGACCTTCTCGGTCAGGAACTTTACGGAAGGCGTTACGTCATACTTGGAAGCCACGACATGTTGAGGCTATTTTGGAACAGGGCAGAGGAGTTCGACAGGACGGTTAAGGAGATAAAGACCATTGCCGGCGATAAAGACATAGATATTGACAACATCTCGGTTTTGCACGGCGAGTATAACGCGCTTTTCGTGGAACGCTTCAATATTTCGGGCGCCTTTTCCGGGTCGCGGGCCGTAAGGCAGGACAGCCTCGTGACAGAAAAGAGGGAGCAGTTGCTTACGCTTATAGGCAAGCTCACCGATGATGCCATTGACGCGCATAAGATTAAAACGGCCCGCGCCTCGAGTATAGGCGTTAACGCCTTCAGGATTGCGGTAGTTTTATGCGTCTTGGGTATTGTCGTCGGTATAGGGGCCGCGCTCCTTATAACGAAAAACATAGCCTATTCAATCAGGGAACTCAACAGCGCGGTGCGTAAAATCTCCGAAGGCGAATTCGACGACATACATGTCATACGGAACGAGGACGAGCTTGGCGAACTTTCGGAGGCATTCGTGGAGATGGCGAAGAAGTTGAAGCGCCTCGAGGAGATGTATCTCGACGCGAGTCCCCTTACGAGGCTTCCCGGAGGAATAGCCATAGAAAACGTCTTAAAGAAAAGGCTTTCCGACGGACGCAGTATCGCTTTTTGTCTCATAGACATAGACAACTTCAAGGCGTATAATGACCATTACGGTTACGCCAGAGGAAGCGACCTCATAGTCGCCCTTGCCTCCATAATAGAAAAGACTGCGGCGGAACGCGGAGGCGATGATGTTTTTACGGGACACATAGGCGGAGACGATTTCGTCATGATATTGTCCGTTGACAGGTATGCCGAGGCGTGCTCCTTGGTTATCGCGAGGTTCGACGCGGCAGTCAGGTCATTTTACGCCGCCGTGGACCTTGAAAGTGGCTACATAGCCGGGCAGACGCGTCAGGGGAAGACCGTCAACTTTCCGGTGGCGACCTTATCCATAGCAGTAGTTACGAATTCCGAGCGCGCGTTCTCGAGTCACGTAGAGGTGGGCGCGGTCGCGGCTGAACTAAAGGAGTATGCTAAATCCATACCCAAGAGCGTTTATGTTGTTGACCATAGGGGCCGCAACTATACCGGGGTATCCGGCGAAGGAGCGGCGCGAGGGTAGTGAATTTTAAGGAGACTTTGCAATGGTTGGATTAGGCGCGCTTCGATGTTTTCCGGTCTTTGTTTTTTTGCTGTTTATAGTATGCGGATGCGGAACCGTGGACGATGCAAGGGTTATTGACGTTAAGACGGATTATTTTTCATCCCGAATCGAAAGCCTTGCCGCCGCCTTGCGTAAAGAGCCGGGTAACGCCGGGCTGCATTACAAACTTTCAGGTCTTTATTCCCACCGCAATAACCCCTCAAAGGATTACCATAAGGCGCTTTACGAGATAAAGAAATATATCGCGGCGGAAGACAAGGGCAAGGTGGCCGACTACGTCCTCGAAAAGGAGGGCATGCTTCAGGCCATAGTAGATTGCGATAACGAGAGCAAGAAACTCAAGGAAGTGATAGAGCAGTTGAAGGCGCTTGACGTGCGCATGGAGCAGGAGCGGAAGTTGAAGAAGTAGGCTTTTATAGTGGACGTAGCCCGGTGCGTCTTTTCCTTTCAGGAGTAGTCCCTGTGTCCATTCTTAATTATACCATAGGACATTATCGAAAATATTCGATAAGAGTTCTTTACCTCGCCCTCTTAAGCATAAACACCCCTACAATTACGAAAATCGCGTCGGTTAAGAATGCCGCCATAATCGGCGGCAGGATTGCGTTTTGTCCGAGATGCGCGGAAAAGCCCGACACTATCCAATAGGAAAACGCGACTATTATCGCGATGCTCATGCCTGCCGCTATTCCGCCGTGCCTTCCGCCGCGCACGGCGAAGGGTATGGCTATCAAGGCCATGATGAAGTTCACGAGAGGCAGCGAGAGCTTATTGTAAAGCTCAAGCCTGTATTTCAAGGTGTCGAAGCCGTCTTGTTCGAGTTCTTCTATGTAGGCGTTGAGTTCCGCGAAGTTCATGTTTTTGTAGCTTGTCTCTATTGTCATGAGTTCTTCGGGCGCCGGCAGTTCGGTAAGCGCGTATTCACCGAGTGTTTTCACGGCGACTTCGTGGTCCGCGCTTATGTTCAAGACTTCCGCGTCTTCCGCGACCCATTTTTCGCCCGTCCACTTCGCGCTTCTTGCCGATACGCGCCTTTCCACGCGGAAGGGGTTTCTCGTGAATTCGTAGACGTTTACGCCGCCGAGCGTTCCTTTTTCCTCGTTAGCAGTCCGGAAGTTGTAGAAGGAGTTCTCGTGTTTGAGCCAAACGCCCTCGCGGACGAGGATGCGGGGGTCTCCTTTTTTAATGTATTTTTTTTCGATGTTTGCCAGCGCGGAGGAGGAGTCCGGTATGACGTACTCGTTGATTGCCGCCACAGCGGCGCTCAGGAGAAGTCCTCCCGCCAGAATCGGCAGGCACGCCTTTGTAAGGCTTATGCCGCTTGCCTTCATGGCCGTAATTTCAGAGTGCCTGTTAAAGAGCCCGAGCGATATGAGCGCCGTAAGGAGAACCGCCATAGGCGAGACGGCTACGGTTAAAGAGGGTATCTTAAGGAGAAAATACATGAGCATGTCGCCCCGGGGCGTGTTCGCGGCGTAGAGGTCGTCGGTTTTATTCACCATGTCAATCGCCACGAAAAGTACAAGCATGGAAACCAGTATCATGAAAAAGAGTTTCGCGGTTTCCCTCGTTACGTCTTTGTGGAGTATCTTCATTATTTAGGCCTCCGCGGCCCGCGCCCCCG
>JBAQMW010000200.1:0-7895 GCA_049303155.1 Thermodesulfobacteriota bacterium
ATCATGAATATACGCCTTATCGAAGGAGAATTTCCGGATTATAATCAGGTAATGCCAAAAGACAACGACAATAAATTTATCGCAAATAGAGAGGGATTTTTAGAGGCCATAAAAAGAGTTTCAATACTTTCTTCCGATAAGGTAAGGGGGATAAAATTTTCTCTTTCTAAAAACAAACTTCTTCTTTTTTCTTCAAGTCCGGATATCGGGGACGCAGCGGAAGAACTTGAAGTCGAGTATACGGGAAACGACGTTGAAATAGCGTTCAACTCCAGGTATTTTATAGACGCGCTCAACGTGTTGACGGACGAAAAAATATCGGTGGAACTTAAAGATTCTTTAAGCCCCGTTGTTTTAAAACTTATCGGCTCTACCGAATATCATTACGTAGTAATGCCGATGAGGCTGTAATAATACATAAATCCGGAGAATGAAAAAATGAGCAAAAGAACATTTCAACCGAATAAAAGAAAAAGAAAGAAAACCCACGGGTTTTTGACCAGAATGAGTTCGCCCGGCGGAAAAAACGTGCTTAACAGAAGAAGGGCAAAAGGCAGGAAGCGTCTTACCGTAAAGGTAAGCGTTAATAAATAGTCCTTGCGGACGGCATCATGAATTAATAAGCCCTTGTGACGTATGGCATAAAGCAAGTTAAGATATTGTGGGTGCAGGGCTCGGCCCTGCTTGAAACATTATGGATCAAAGGATTAATCTGTCATTTGGACGGAACTTAAGACTTAAAAGTTCCGAGGATTTTCAAAAGGTAAGAAAACAGGGAAGAAAACACTCTACCAGAAGTTTCCTTATCTACATCCTTCCAAATATAAACGGCATAAGACGTCTGGGTTTGATTGCCGGACGCCACGCGGGATGCGCGGCGCGGCGAAATCGGCTAAAAAGACTCCTCAGGGAATTTTTCAGGCTGAATAAAGAGGTCTTTCCGTTGTCCGTTGACATAGTGATTTCGGTCAGAAAAGAAAATGCTTCCGTAAAACGATATAAGGACGTCGAAGCCGAATTTTTAGCCGTGTTTAAGGCGCCGCGCCGCGCGTAAAACCGCGCGCAAAGGGCTGAGCCCCGGTCCAAAATGTTTTAACTTGCATCAGGGTATGCGAACCATCGGGGTTTATGAATTCATTGTGCCGTTTGCAAGGATGATTGACGGATGTTAAAAAAAACAATGCTTTTCGCGATTTGTGGTTATAAGTCTTTGATTTCGCCGCTTCTTCCACCGGCCTGCAGGTTTTACCCGAGTTGTTCGAATTACGCCACTGAATCAATCGAATCTTTCGGCGTTGAAAAGGGATTTTTTATGGCGCTGAAGAGGCTTCTCAGGTGCCACCCGTTCAACCCGGGCGGGTATGACCCTGTGCCGGAAAAATCTTACAAACACGGAGATTGTTTTTAAATGGAGATGAATAACGATAAAAGAATAATGCTTGCGCTCGCGCTTTCGCTCGCGGTATTTTTAGGATATTCGATAATCGCCGACAGATACGCGCCGAAGATGCCGCTTCAAAAGACCGAGAAAAAAGAAGTTGAACCGGCTGCGGCTGATATTTCCGAAAAATCCGTTACGGAAACGAAACCCTCCGGCATCGTAAAAAAACCTATTGATAAGCAAGCCGATTTCAAAGAAGAGATTGTTACGGTTGAAACACCCCTTTTCAAGGCCGAGTTTACGAGTCTCGGCGCGGGGATAAAAAAATGGGAATTTAAAAAGTACGGCGAAACCATGGATAAAAATTCTTTGCCCGTGGATATCGCCAAAAACCAGAAAATTCTTTCGCACGTTCAAACCAAACTCAGCATTAACGGCGAGGAGTTTGTCATACCTTTTAAGTCTTCCGTAAAAACCGTGCGTCTTGAAAAAGGAGAAACCGGCGCAATCGTTTTTTCATGGACCTCTGCCCAAGGCGTTACAATCGAAAAGACCTATACGTTCAAAGGCGACGATTACATGGCGGATTTTTCCGTAAAGGTTTTGAATAATTCAAAGACCGAGTTTCGCGGAAGCGTTGAGTCGTCCATGGCGCGCGTCTTTACGGATAAAGACCAGTATTATCATAAAGGCCCGATAAGAAGCGTTGGCAACAAGACAAAAAGGCAAGACATGAAAACCCGCAAGGAATCCGGAGAAAAGGAATCTTCGTGGGTCGGGATCGAAGATAAGTATTTTCTTTCCGCTTTTTTGCCCGCCAAGGGAAGCAGTTATTTTTGGAACAGCGAAGTTGCCTCAAGGAGCGAGCCGGCCAAGTATCTGCTTTTTTGGACGAAGAACGTATCTTACGTAAGCGAATCCGTTGTTACGTTCGGTCTGCCGTTCGCGCTTAAGCCCGAAGAGTCCGGTGCGTTCGATTATAAACTTTACATAGGCCCGAAAGAATACGACAGGCTTATTTCTTATGGCTTGGGGATAGAGGAGGCCATAGAGTTCGGCATGTTTGCTTTCGCGGCCAAGCCCTCTCTCGTGGTCTTGAACTTTTTCGAACGTTTCGTAAAAAACTACGGCATCGCCATAATAATACTTACGATACTCTTGAAGTTCGCCTTCTACCCTCTGACGAAGTACGGGCTCAAGTCCATGAAGCAGATACAGCAGATACAGCCGCAGATATTGTCTTTGAAGGAAAAGTATAAAGACGACAAACAACGCATGAATAAAGAGGTCTTCGAGCTTTACAAACGCTACAAGGTAAATCCCTTGAGCGGGTGTTTGCCGATGATAGTGCAGATACCGGTCTTCATAGCCCTCTACGAGGTGCTCCTTGTCGCGATAGAGCTTAGGCACTCGCCGTTCGCGTTTTGGCTGCAGGACCTTTCCGCGCAAGACCCTTATTACATAACCCCGGTGTTTATGGGCATTACCATGTTCATTCAGCAGAAGATGACGCCGACGGCCATGGACCCGGCGCAGGAAAAGATTATGCTCATCATGCCGGTCGTTCTTACGTTCCTTTTCTTCACGTTCCCGTCCGGGCTCATAATATACTGGATAGTCAACAACCTGATTTCCATCGCGCAGCAGTATCAGATATACCGCGAAATGCCCAAGACGTCTTAATGCCCCGCATGAACCGCGAAGACACCATAGCGGCAATAGCCACCGCCGGGGGCGAAGCAGGAATCGGCATAATAAGAATAAGCGGACCCGGCGCCCTAAGCGCCGGGTCTTTTGTTTTTTCGCCCGCGAAGCAGACCAAGGCCGGTTTACGCCCGAATCGTCTTTATTACGGCACGATAAAAAACCCCGACACGCTTGAGGTCATCGACACCGGTTACATGGTTTTTTTTAAAGGCCCTGCTTCTTATACCGGCGAGGACACGGTCGAGTTGTATCTTCACGGCGGACAGCTGATTTTGAAAAAAACCTTAAGCCTCGTTTTAAGGTTCAGGACGCGTCTGGCCGGGCCCGGAGAATTCACAAAGCGGGCTTTTTTGAACGGAAAACTCGACCTTATTCAGGCCGAGGCGGTCTCGGACCTCATAAGGGCCAAGACGGAAAAGGCCTATGCCTCGGCCATGGGAAGACTCGAGGGGCGCCTCGGCCGCAGGATAAATTCGATAAAGGAAAAACTTCTCGACCTTGCGGCGCGCATCGAGGCGGAGCTGGATTTTTCCGAAGATGAAATCGAAGGCCTCTTAGAGCCCGAATTTTTGGCGGCGCTTAAAAAGGCCGAAACCGAGCTTCGCTCGCTCCTCGCTTCTTACGAGGAAGGCAGGGTTCTTAAAGAGGGGCTTAAGGTATTGATACTCGGACGCCCCAATGCCGGCAAGTCGAGCCTCTTGAACGTCCTCTTGAAGGAAGAACGCGCCATAGTAACGCACGTGCCCGGCACCACGAGGGACGTCATAGAAGAAATTCTTTCTATAAAGGGAATACCGGTGAGGCTCATGGACACGGCCGGACTTCGGGACACCGAAGACATAGTCGAATCTATAGGAATAAAAAGGACGAAAGAACGCGCGGCCGCGGCCGACCTTATTCTTTACGTTATCGACGCGTCCGCAAAGGGATATGCCGAAGACCTCTCCCTTATCCGTTCCTTCGAAGAAGACGGAAAGAAAATAATCGTCGTCGCGAATAAAAGCGACCTCTTAAACCCCGGCGGGGCGGAAAGGCCGATACCGGCCTTTGAACGCCGTACCGTAGTTTTTGTGTCCGCGTTGAAAGAAACCGGCATCGATGCCCTTGAAGGGGAAATCTCCGGTTCTTTTTCGAAAACCGGCCTTGAGGAAAGAGATCCCGGCGAGCTTATAACGTCAATCAGGGAAAAGGAATCCCTTGAAGAGGCCCTTAAATCCATTGTTCGCGCCATGGATGCCCGCTTGATGCCGAGGGAGTTTGCCGCGTCGGACTTGCGACAAAGCATAACTCGGCTCGGCGAGATAACCGGCGAGGTAACGACCGAAGACATACTGGAGAAAATCTTCTCCACCTTCTGCATCGGAAAATAGCAAGGGGTGACCCCTGCACCCGAAATGTTTTAACCTACTTTGTGCTATGCCAACCGCTGCGGCTTATTGATTCATAGTGCTGTCCGCAGGGCTGAGCCCCGACCCGCCCTATGGGGCGCGGGTACCCCGCGCAATGCTTTAACTTGCGTCGGGGTATGCATGCCGCCGCGGCTTATCAATTCATCGTGCTGTCCGTCTGTCTCAGGCGGAGACTGAGCCCTGCACCTGTTGCTTCAAGAACTTGCCGAGGGCCTTGTCTATTTCCTGAATGTGTTTTATTATCCAGTCGCAGATCGAAGAATTTATCTGTAACACGAGGCCGATGCTCGCGCCTTTTGTGTTAAGCTCTTCTTTGAGGGATTTGATGTTTCTTTTGTAGATTTCGTGCTGCGCCTTGTGTGAGCTGTAGTCCGGGTATTTTTTGGCGAACATGATTTTTTCTTCATTTCCGAAATGCAGTTCGACGTAGTCTTCGAGAAACTTAAGAGTCCTCGTAATCTCTTCCTTTCCCAGCCCTTTGCTCATCGCGGCATGAAGATTGTCTATCTTTTTGAAAAGTTCCTTGTGTTGCTCGTCAATTTCGTTCACTCCGACCGCGAGGTCGGGCGTCCATGCAAGAGCCATGATAGTAGTTCTCCTTTTTATTATTGTTAATATAAAATTGCCTTAACGCTTCATAATATTAACAAAGAAAATTTTCTTGCGCAAGAGATAGATTGAAAAATATAGAGGTTTTTACTGGAAAAAGGACTAAATAGGTTTTGATTGCGGAAAGGGACGAAACAATCCGCAAGTGCATAATTTTTCTTGTCGAGGAAAAGGGAACGCCTCAAAAAGCCGTCGCGTTGCCCTGTCTGCAAGAGCGAATCGCTGGATGAGCCTGTTTTTTCGATATTGAGGTAAGCGCGGAGTCCTGCGGACGGCACAATGAATCAATAAGCCGCGATGGCAGACATAGCACAAGACAAGTTAAGGCATTACGGGTGCAGGGCTCAGCCCTGCCTCAGGCGTTTGCTGTTTCAACGGAAAACGCTCTTGTCGCTTCTTCCACGTCCGTCCTGCTTCCTATTATAAGAGGCGTTCTTTGGTGGAGTTCGACGGGAGTTATGTCGAGGATTCTTTTTTGTCCGTTCGTAGAGGCCCCGCCCGCCTGCTCGACCACGAAGGAAAGGGGGTTCGCTTCGTAAAGAAGGCGGAGTTTTCCGTTCGGGTTTTTCTTGTCAGCCGGATATAGGAATATGCCGCCCTTAAGGAGATTACGGTGAAAGTCCGCGACAAGGCTTCCGACGTATCTCGCGCAACGGCCGTTCTCTTTGAGTTTTTCGACGTAGTTTTTCGCGGCGTCCGGCCAGCGCTTTGAGTTTCCTTCATTTACGCTGTAAATATTGCCGCGTTCCGGTATGCGGATGTTCTCGTGCGAGAGTAAAAATTCCCCGACCCCGGGATCAAGCGTAAAGCCGTGCACCCCGTGGCCCGTGGTGTAGACGAGCATGGTGGACGGGCCGTAGATTACGTATCCGGCGGCAACCTGCTCGGCGCCGGGCCTTAAAAAATCCTCTACGCCGGTCTTTTCTTTGAGAGGAATTTTTCTAATTATCGAAAATATCGTGCCGACGCTTATGTTGACGTCTATGTTGGAACTTCCGTCAAGCGGGTCGAAAAGCAGAAGATACCCGCCCTTCGGATACCCGTCGGAGATTTCTATTACGCCCTCGCACTCCTCGCTTGCCATGCCTGAGAGATGGCCGCCGTTTTCCATGGTGCTTATTATGGCGGAATTCGCGAGCTCGTCGAGTTTTTGCACTTCTTCGCCTTGCACGTTTTGTCTTTCTGCGCTTCCGAGGATGTTCACGAGGCCCGCCATGTTGACCTTGTGGGATATTATCTTGGCCGCTAATACCAGGTCTGAGAAAAGTCCGGTAAATTGCCCCGTGGAATCGGGATAACGCCTTTCTTCTTCAAGAAGGAATTTTATAAGCGGCATGCCTGTTTTCACTGAAATCTCCTTCGGCTTACTGCGCGGGGAATTTGAAGCCCTTTATTTCCTCGACCTCGAAAAGGCCGGGGTATTTATCGTCTTCGAGAAGGATTTTTTTCACCTTCCCCTGCCAGAGGGAGCGGAACTCCTCCAGCTCCTCTTTTGTCGCCGTGCCTTGTATCGCCTTTTGCGAAAGTTCGTTAAGGGCCTCCGGATGAGGGAGCACGCTCGGGTTGTAAACGACCTTCACGGTTTTTTTCGTATCGTTCCTTTGAAATATGAAGGTGGAGAACTGGAAATCCTTGGAATCGAAAATAAGTTTATTGAACCGCGAAAATTTTCCTCCGAGGCCCTTGAATCCCGTTATCCCGGAAGCCCCTGTTATCATGGATATGACCTGCGCCTGAGGGCCGTAGGCCAGCTGGGTGGGGTCGCCCTTTATGAGAACCGATATCTCGCCTCTGGTGGGCGTTTCATCGCCGTAAAGGGCCTTCAAGGCCTTTATCGTAAGTTTGTACGCGCCGGAAACGGCAGGACAGGAATGCCCCGCTAATTTTACCGCGTCTTTATAAGTAAAAACAAAAGGCTCGCCTTCGGTCTGCGAGCCCAAGACGTAAGAGAGAGGGTCTTTAAGCCTTATTTGCTCGACCTTGTCGAAAAACTTCTGCTTCCATTTTGTCTCGCCGTTTGCCATGGATTTGAAATTTTAACAAAATAGGCCGAAAAGTCAAGGCAAGGTCCTTGCGGACCGCTCAACGAATCAATAAGCCACGATGGCGTATGCGTACCCCGACGCAAGTTAAAACATTTGGGGTGCAGGGGTCACCCCTGCCGCAGGATTCATTGACACAGCCTCTGTTATCTGATAAATCTGTAATGGATTTATTCGCGCGAAAAGGCCCGAGTGGCGGAATTTGGTAGACGCACGGGACTTAAAATCCCGAGGTCGCAAGGCCGTGCCGGTTCGAGTCCGGCCTCGGGCACCACATCTGAAATAAAAGGGGACGGCCCGAAGGCCGTCCCCTTAAATGTTTTAACTTGCCTTTTCTCCCCTCCTTGCCAAGGAGGCGGGCGCCCCGCCCTTATAAAGGAGAGGCGAATTTCGCCGTGGGCAAGGTTTTCCGCCTTGCTCAGTACCCCATCTTTTCTTTTTTCTCTTCGCGTTTTTCCATCATTTCTTGTTTCTTCATCATCATTTCTTTGTGCGTCTTTATCATCTTGTCGAGTTTTTCGCCCATCTCATCGAGTTTCTTTTTATCGTCGTTGCTCGGCTTGTGGTTCAGGTTCTTGACGATTTCGGTCAAGTCTTTCATTATCTGCATCATGCCCTGCGCCATCTCTTGATGGGCCTTCATCATAGAGCCGTCGCCCATCATCATTGGTCCGCCCGCGGGGCCTCCCATAGGGGCGCTTTTTTCTTCGGCAAAAGACGGGCCGATTTTTACCATGAAGACAAACA
>JBAQMW010000201.1:0-3756 GCA_049303155.1 Thermodesulfobacteriota bacterium
CCCCCACCCTACCCTCCCCCATAAAGGGGGAGGGGGAAAATATCCTAACCTCTCCAATGTCTGCGTTGGTCTTTGCAAGGGGGCCTGTTGCGACCCTTGGTGGGGGATTATTTTTTATTCCATTAAAAGCGATGGCAACGGGCTAATCAACCTTAAAAAAGAAATCACCAAAAGCCTCCAAGAGCGTGCCGAGAGGATAAAATCAAACTACATTACCAATGAGAATCCTGCCCGCTCTCTTTTTAAAGACCCTGAAAGATATGGAGTCAAACTCGAAGGCATGAAACAAACAGGGGATGTAGAGGTTATTTCTCTTCGCGCAATGTTCGCCTTCAGATGCCTTTATCTTTCGCCCGGCAAGACCTGCTCCATACATCCTTCCATACTCGGAACGGACATACGGCCTCCTCACTGCGCGGAACTTGGCGCTCCGGGCGCAGCCGCAGGAGAAAAGGGTTATTGCCGGATAATCGAGGCGGCGATAAAAACTCAAAATGACGAAAAGGCCGTGCTCTCCGCCATAGCAATTGAAAAAAGCGCGAGCGAAAGCCATTATAACGGATGTTTTTCAACGCTCGATGAGGCGGTTGAAGCCGTGATGAAGGAGATACGGAACAAGAAGGATTCTCAGGTTGTCAGGGTTTCGGACAAAGCCCTTGGAAGAAACGACCCTTGCTATTGCAAGAGCGGCAAGAAATACAAAAAATGCCACGGCTCTTAAAGAATCCAACTCTACTTCTTCTTAATCGTCCATTTGACGAAGGCCTCTTCGTCTTCTCTTGAATTAATCTTCCCGTCGAGTTTTCTTTTGTGGAGCATGTTAAGGATTCGCCCCATTGACGGGCCTTGCTTCACGCCGAGTTTTTTAAGGTCGTTTCCGGTAAGGATGTTTTTAACGTTTCGGAGTTTTGTTATGTGAAGAGTAACGGCCTTTCTTGCGTCTTCCTTCGAGGCCTTGGCAACGAGGTAGAGCAAGAGTTCAAGCGGAAGAGGGTTTAAGAGCTCAAAGAGGCCGCTATTTGATTTAACCTTGCCCGCTGAGATGAGGTTTAACGCCTTGAGTCCTCTTGCCCTTTCCTGCACCACGAGGAGCCTTTTTCTTCCGGGAAGAGAAAGGCTCCTCGTAAGGTTAAGGAGTTCTTCGTTAGACAGGTTATCGGTAAGGGCGAGGTATAAGGTCATCCACCCTTCGATTTTTTCCTGCGTGTAGAGGAGGTCGAACCATGCTATCGCCTCTTTCGCCCTCTCAAAAAGTGTTTCTTCGGCCCCGTTCCACTTGAGTTTTTTGTGGATGAGCGGAAGGATTCCGAGTTCAAAAAGCCTCTTGAGCGTGCTTATTGCCCGTTCTTCTTCGAGCGTATTTTTTATCTCGTCCATGACCCTTGCCATTGACGTCTGTTTCAAGATGCCGAGCTTTACGGAGTTTTTCACGAGATGCAGGGTATGCTTCGATATCTTAAAGTCGAACCGCTCCGCGAACCTGACCGCCCGTATGAGCCTTGTAGGGTCTTCGACAAAACTCATGTTGTGCAGAACGCGGACGGTCTTTTCCTTTATGTCTCTTTCCGCTCCGAAAAAATCTATCAACTCCCCGAAGCGGCCGGGGTTTAAGGCCACGGCAAGTGTATTTATGGTAAAGTCCCGTCTGTATAAGTCGAGCTTAAGAGAGCTTTCCTCGACGGTCGGGAGCGCACCCGGCCTTTCGTAATATTCTATGCGGGCGGTCGCCACGTCCACCTTTCTTCCGTCAGGGAAACTCAAAACCGCGGTTCGGAATCTTTCGTGAGGGCTTATTTTGAGCCCCTTTATTTTAGCGAGGCGAGCCGCGAACTTGAGCCCGTCGCCCTCGACGACGATGTCCATGTCGAGGTTATTCCTCCGGAGCAGCAAGTCCCTTACGAAGCCGCCGACCGCGTAAGCGCGGAAGCCGAGTTTTTCCGCGGTCTCGCCGGATTCCTTAAGAAACGTAAACGCCCACGTTGGAAGTTTTTCCTTCATGAGAGAAGTGAGAACCCTTTTATGCATCTTCGTTGAAGGCGTTTTCGAGAGTTCTTCGTGGAGGAGTTTCAAGAGGTCGGTTCTTGTTACGACTCCGGTAATCTCTCCGTCTTTCACCACCGGAAGAAGCCTCTGCCCGCGAAGAAGCACCTTGTCCCGCACCTCGTCAACCGAGGTTCCCGTTTCCACGCTTTCTATGTCAATCGTCATGTAGCTTTCGACGCGCTCGGCTCCCAAGCCGTGAAACACGGCCTTATCCACTACCTGGCGCGTTATGATGCCTTCGGGCGTCTTTTTTATTACCACCGGAAGCGCGTTCACGTTGTATCTCCTCATGGTCTCCGCGGCCTCGACGAGGGTTTTCCCGGGGCTTATGATTATTGCCGGCGCGCTCATTATGTCAAAGGCGGTTTTTTGCGGAACGGTTTTTTTCCTGAGCGCCCTTATCGCCGCTTCCTTCGCCTCGATAAGGGTTACGTTTTTCATTGTGGCGCTTGCCGCCTGAGGATGCCCTCCTCCTCCGAGCTCAAAGGCCACTTCTCCGGCGTGTATTCTCGGGTTTCCGCTCCTTATCACGACGTGGACGCGGTTTTCGGTTTCCGCGAGGAGCACGAGGCAGTTCATCTTTTCTATGTCAACGAGCCTATGCGCGAGGGCGGATACGTCGCCGATGCCCTGTTCGAGACTTATGGCCGCGATGATTACCTCCGACCCGTTGATAGTGTAGGAGGCCTGTGACTTTATGAGTTCGTCCAAGGCCGATACCTCCTCAGGCGAGAGTTCTCTCGTGAGAAGCCTTTTTATCGTTTTAAGGTCGGCATCGCATGAGCGCAGGAATCCGGCCGCCTCGAAGTCCTCCGGCACTGTTGACATGAAGGTGAGGTTCCCCGTGTCTTCGTAGATTCCGGCAAGAATCACGGTCGCCTCACTCGGCGAGGGGCGGATGCCCTTTTCTTTAAGGATGAGGGTCATGATGGTCGTCGTCGAGCCGTACGGCTTTATGACTTCGACTTCGCCGCGGATGTCGCCTTCGGTTATCGGGTGGTGGTCGTAGACGTGCACCTCCACGCCCTTTTTTTTCGCGGCCAGAGAGAACCTTCCGATGCGGGAAGGGCTTTTTATGTCCACCAGTATCAGGCGTTTTATCGAGTCTATGTCTATGTCTTCGGCCGGAACGAACGAAAAGCCGAGATTCATGCCCTCGAGCGCGGATTTGAGTTCTTTTTCAAGGGAGCCCGGGAATGAAAGCACGGCGTCCGGATAGAGCATCTTCGCGGCGACCATGGAGGAGAGGGTGTCGAAGTCCGCGTTCGTGTGCGTGGTTATCAAGTCCATACGCGGATATTAGCACAGGTGCGGCATGTAAGCAAAAGAAGCGTCTCGTGACAAGATGGAAAGTTTTCTTGTCATGCCGAACTAGTTTCAGCATCTCGTTTTTAAGTAAGGGATGATAAAAAAATAGACCCTGAAACAAGTTCAGGGTGACAAAACGGTTTTAAGGGCTTGCTTTAGCGGCTTTTTTTGGTATATTCTAAGCACATGAGTATTCTATTCAGAAAAGAAAGAATAGCCCTTTTAAGCCAGCTTGTGAAGGACGAGTCGGGGTTTGCATCGGGACGGTTTTTGACGCTAGATCCCATTTCACTGAGATTCAGGCACGGCGAAAGTCTCGCCGAACTTAAGGTGCCGTATCACCTGGGCGGCGAAGACGAGGATGTCGTAGAGAAGGCCGTAATAGCCCTCGCCGTGCTTCTCAGG
>JBAQMW010000202.1:0-2458 GCA_049303155.1 Thermodesulfobacteriota bacterium
CCTTTGCGCGGTCTATGTCCATGGTCTTATAGGTTATGGCGGCGGAGAGTTTTCCCTCTATCCTTTCTCCGAGACGCCTCGTCGAAGCGCCGACGTCGAGTATCTTTTCTTTGCCGCGAATCTCCCCGGCGACGACGTCAAAAAGTTTCTTCTTCAAGGCGAGGCCGTAGACCGAAGGGTAAATCTTCCTTATCTCTTTTCTATGAGCATAGAATTCGCTCCAGCTGAACGTGTTTTTTTCAGTTTGCATGACCTCTCCTTTTCCTCCTCTCCCATCTCGAATGAAACCAGAACCACTCGTCCGGGTAGAGCCTGACGAAGGTCTCTATGGCCGAGGTAAAGGCCTGAGTATTTTCCCTTACGTCGCGCTCCGTGTCGCCGGTATTCGCTATAGGCACAGGCTCCATGCAAACGAGCCTGTGCCTAAGGCCGCGTTCCCTATGGAGAAAAACCGGCACCACGGGCGAGCCGGTCCTCATGACAATCATTGCGAGGCCCTTGCTCGTGGGGGCGCTCATGCCGAGGAAATCCGCCGGCACGGCCTCTTTTCTCGCCGCCCTCTGGTCGAGAAGTATGCCGACAATGGAATTCCTTTTCAAGACCTCGAACATGGGACGAATGGCGTTTTTCTTGGCTATGACTTTGTTGCCGAACAAACTCCGCCTCGTTGAAATGAACTCGTTCATATACCGGTTATCCAGAGGTCGCGCCACCGCCGAAAGGGCGTATCCCTTCATGGCCAAGACCGCGCTCAAGAGTTCCCAGTTGCCGAAGTGCGCCGTAAGGAGCGCCACTCCTTTCCCGAGTTTCAAAGATTCGTCTATCCAATGAAGCCCCTCGAAGGATATGTGCCTTTCGACATACGCCGAGTTCAGCCCCTCGAACCTCGCGAACTCGACTGCGCTTAGGCCCGTGTTTTTATAAAGACGCCTCGCGATTTCAGAGGCCTGCTCGCGGCTCTTATCCGGGAACGCCCTCATTATGCTCCCTATAACGAACCTTTTTCTTATGCCGAGGGCGAAGGCCGCAGCGCCCAAAAAAGAGCCGACGGCCGTTGCAGCGGAAAGAGGAGGAATCGTCAAGACCAAAAGAAAAACCCTGAACGCCGCGTATGACAAAAAATCAAAGAGTGTCTTCGCGCCCATGCCCCGCCTAAATGCCCCGCGCTTCTTCGATAAGCATGACCGGTATGCCGTCTTTTACCGGATAAACGACCTTGCAAACACGGCACTCTATGCCGTCTTCGGAAGAGTTGAGCAAAACATCGCCCTTGCACTTCGGGCACGCGAGTATCGCCAAAAGTTCGCTGTCCATTGTCATAAAAATCTCCTGTCGTTAATCCCCTCTAACCCCCCTTTGTAAAAGGGGGTAACCTTATATGCCGACGGATATGGGTTCGTCCGCCAAGAAACATCCTTAACGTCTGAACTTTAGAATAAATGCCTTTATCTTATCCTCAATCGCGCCTGAATACCTCATGTCCAGATTATAAACGCCATACGCCGCGAGGACTCCAAGGGCGGCTCCGAAGGCGACGTCCGCCGGATAATGCACCCCCGCGTAGACCCTCGAAAGAGCGACAATGGCGGCTATGGCTAAAAACGCCTTCGCGTACTTCCGGAAATAAATCGCGAGAGAGGTCATGACTCCGAATATATCAAGGGCGTGCCTTGACGGAAAAGAAAACGACTCCGCGCATTCCGCCAGTATCTTCACGTGCTTCAAGGCATGGCAAGGCCGTACCCTGGCAAAAACCTCTTTAAGAACCTGCGCCGACACGTCGCTCAAAACGAGCGCCAATGCCGCCAGAAAAAGCGCCTTTCTGGTCTCCTTCCCGCCCTCCCAAAAAGCGTAGGCCGAAACCGAAGCGAGCATCAGAAAAAGAAGATACTTCTTCGTGAGGATTATGACCAAGAAGTCGAATAACGGATTGGATATCGCGTTATTGAGCGCGTAAAAAACCGTCTCGTCTATTTTTAAAAATATCTCCAAGGACTCGTCTCCGGATGATGTTTATCTTGCTTCGATGTCTCTTATTCAGTCCTAAAGGGCCTACCCCCGTGAAAACAGGGGGCTGAGCTACAGCTACAAAGGCTTTTGCTTTAACTTGCGTAGCTCAGGGCTTTAGCCCTGATAAATCTCTTATTTCAGCCCTAAAGCCTGTCCTGAGCTTGCCGAAGGGGGCTGAGCTACAAAGGAAGCGCGCCTCTTCCTGACAGAATAGTATATACCAAGAGACAGCGCCCCTTCAAGGCTCGCGAAGCATTTCCTCGGCCTCGTCTGCCACGCGAGCGGAGTCAATGCCCCTCAAACACTTATAATGCCCGTACGGGCACTCCCTCTTAAAGCACGGGCTGCATTCCACCTTTTCCCGCACCACGCGGACGCTCCTTCCGAGCGGAGCGGTAAGGCCGGGGTCGGTCGAGCCGAATATTGCTATGGTCGGCACGCCTAAGGC
>JBAQMW010000203.1:0-2390 GCA_049303155.1 Thermodesulfobacteriota bacterium
GGGGGGACTCGAACCCCCACGGGTTTTGCCCACTAGAACCTGAATCTAGCGCGTCTGCCATTCCGCCACTTCGGCCTTTATGGACGGCTTTCAATGAATAAAAACCGCCCGCCTTATTTTAAAAACATGGATTCCCGCTCAAGAGACTGCGGGAATGACAATATAAGCAAGGCCCCAGCCTTGCCCTGCATTACCCCGCGCATTTGCCTCTTGCAATAGTCCTCTTTCATGGTATATTTCTTTTGAAAGAGCATGACTGACGCGAGGACTATCACTGACTAATTTTGCATATTAAGACGCCGCAAGTCAAGATTTTTAAAGTCTGCGCTAATAAATAAAAGTTTCAGGAGGTTCTTGAATGAAGTTCTTTATAGACACCGCCAACATCGAGGAAATCAGGCAGGCAAAGGAATGGGGGCTCGTTGACGGGGTGACTACCAACCCCTCGCTTATATCAAAGGAAAAAAGGCCGTTCAAGGACATCGTGGATGACATCTGCGGCCTGATAGACGGCCCGATAAGCGTCGAGGCCATAAGCCACAGGGCCGAGCACCTCGTAACAGAGGCAAGGGAACTCGCCAAGATAAACCCCGGAAAAATTGTCGTTAAAATCCCCATGACGCTCGAAGGCATGAAGGCGGTTAAGGAACTCACGGCAGAAGGCATAAAGACGAACGTAACTCTCGTATTCTCGCCTGTGCAGGCGCTTTTAGCGGCAAAGGCGGGAGCGACATACGTCAGCCCCTTCATAGGAAGATTAGACGACATATCGCACATAGGAATGGACCTCATAGCGCAGGTGATGACCATATACGGAAATTATAACATCGCTACCGAGGTCATAGTCGCGAGCATACGCCACCCCGTGCATATCCTCGACGCCGCGCTTATAGGCGCACATATCTCGACCATTCCGTTCAAAATTATAGAGCAACTTCCCAAACACCCTCTAACCGACATCGGCATAGAGAAGTTCCTCAAGGACTGGGAAAAGGTGCCGAAATAGGAAAAAGGCCGAGCGCGAAAATACCATGACAGAGCGCTTAACCGTCTTGTTTCGGTGTGGGGACACACCGAAACATCTAAAAGATCCGAGCGCGAAGATACCATGAACGAGCCATTGACGATACCCGCGTCTTTTTTTCATTCCGAAAACGATAAAACCCTCCCCGCCCTCTTAGAAAGAGCATCCACCGGGGCGGCCGCGATTAAAAGGGGCGAGTTCGAGGAAAAGATAAAGCGCCTTGCCCTCGGGCTCGTCTCGCTCGGAATCAAGCCCTTTGAGACAGTAGCCATACTCTCGGAAAACAGTCCGGAGTGGATCATATCAGACCTCGCGATAAGTTCCGTCGCCGCAGTAAGCGTGCCGCTTTACACAACCCTCGGACAAGGAGAAAAACTATTCATACTCCGCGATTCGAACTGCGTTGCAATCGTCTTTTCAACCCTGCATCGCAAGGACGCGCTTAACGCGGCAATCGAGATTCCTTCTCTTCGCGTCTTGATAGAAATAGGCTCAAGCGGAAAAACCGAAGAAGGCGTTATCACATTTGAAGAGGTCGAAAGACTCGGCGCAGCGAAAGACCCGGACGAGCTCGAAGGAATAATTAAAAACATAAAAGAGGACGACGTCTTTTCCATAATCTATTCTTCCGGCACCACCGGAACTCCGAAGGGCGTAATCATCACGCACAAAAATCTCCTCTCCAACGTAAAATCGGTTCTCCAAGTCATAGACATAAGGCCTTCTCATCTCTACCTCTCCTACCTTCCCCTGAGCCACGTATTCGAGCGCATGATACACCACCTCCTCGTTTATCGCGGCGCGCCCATAGCCTACTCGCGGGGCTTCGCCTACGTCGGAGCGGACATAGCGGAATTCACTCCCGCGCTTCTCGCGGCCGTGCCGTTCTTTCTTGACAGGGTGAAACACAGGATACTTTCAAGCGTAAAGGAAAGCGGGATTTTAAAAAGAATATTATTCGAGCTCGCGATAAAATCCGGCAGCCGGTTTCTTTTCAACAAAATCATTTTCGAAAAAGTTCGCCAAAAGGCCTTGCCCGGCGTCAATCTCCTCATATCGGGCGGCGCGGCGTTGAATCCGGAAACAGCCTCTTTCTTCATTAAGCTCGGCATCCCCGTTCTTCAAGGCTACGGCCTGACCGAGACCTCCACCGTGGTTACGGTGAACACCCTCGAAGGCAACAGGCTCGGCACGGTCGGGAAACCAATTCCCGGCGTAGAGGTAAAGATAAACCACGACAAAGAAATACTCGTAAAAGGGCCGAACGTTATGAAAGGCTATTTGAACATGCCGGAACTCACTACGGAAGTCTTAAGGGACGGATGGTTTTATACCGGAGACACGGGGCATTTGGACAGAGACGGAT
>JBAQMW010000204.1:0-2842 GCA_049303155.1 Thermodesulfobacteriota bacterium
AGACGACAATGTGATGGTCATGAAGGGCAAGGCCAAGGGGAAAACCGGCCGCGTCCTCAGAGTCATTCCCGATAGCGCGAAGCTCATCGTGGAGAAGCTTAACATGGCCAAGCGTCATTACAAGCCCTCCAAGAAGTATCCCCACGGCGGAATCGTGGAGAAGGAACTTCCGATAGCCGTGGCGAACGTGATGATACTTTGCGGCAAATGCAAGGGGCCGGTCAGGGTCGGAAGAAAATTATTAGAGGACGGCAAGAAGGTGCGTTATTGCAAGTCATGTAAAGAGGTGCTCGACAAATGAAGGGTAAGGCCGCTCAAAAGAACGAACCGAGGATCAAGGAACAGTATCTGAAGGACGTCGTTCCCGCGATGATGAAGGAGTTTAAGTACAAAAGCGTCATGCAGGTTCCGAAGCTCGATAAGATTACGGTCAACATGGGGCTCGGTGAAGCGGTAAACGACTTAAAGGTAATTGACGCGGCGGTAAAGGACATGGCGGCCATTACAGGCCAGAAGCCGCTCGTAACGCGCGCGAAGAAATCCATCGCGACGTTCAAGCTCCGCGCCGGAGTTCCGATAGGGTGCATGGTTACGCTCCGCGGCGCCAAGATGTACGAGTTCTACGACCGCTTCGTCAACTTCGCGATGCCGAGGATACGCGACTTCAAGGGCGTGAGCGACAAGTCGTTCGACGGCAGGGGCAACTATACCGTCGGCGTCAAGGAACAGATAATATTCCCCGAGGTCGAGTACGATCAGATAGACAAAGTAAGGGGCATGAACATAACGATAGCGACGACGGCGAAGAGCGACGAGGAAGGCAAGTCCCTTTTAAAGTTACTCGGCATGCCGTTCAGAAGTTAGATTGTAAATAGCGTTACAAGTAAGTGAGTGTTGAGGAGCGTCAGAACAAAGCAGGGGGCACCCGCGCCAAGCGGCGTGGGTCGGGCGCTACGAAGGCACGGAGCGAGGCGTATATGAATATACGCCGCAGCGACGAGCCGAGGAGCAACGCGGGTATGCGAAGTTATGACGCTCCGTAAAAGAAGGAGGAAGTTTTGGCAAAAAAGTCTCTTATAGCTAAGGCAAAAAGAAAGCCGAAGTTTTCGGTTCGGGCGTATAACCGTTGCCCGATATGCGGCAGGTCGAGGGCGTATTACCGCAAGTTCGACATGTGCAGGCTTTGTTTCAGAAAGATGGCGCACAAGGGAGAACTTCCCGGCGTAGCCAAATCGAGCTGGTAAAACTTGTCCCCGCAATCTTAAGCGGGGAACCAGACAAAAAAAAGAAAAACCTTACGGTGGAGATTCGATTATGTCAATGACCGACCCGATAGCGGACATGCTTACGAGGATTAGGAACGCCATGATGGTGCGCCACAAGGAAGTCGAGGTGCCGGCGTCCAAACTCAAGAAGGCGCTCCTTGAGATACTCAAGAGAGAAGGTTACATAAAGGACTTTTCGGCGCCAATCGAGGGCTCGCGCATGATAAAGGTGCAGCTCAAGCCGGGCTCCGGGAATAAGCAGGTCATAACGGACATCACGAGGATAAGCAAGCCCGGCAAGAGGGTTTACGTGAATAAAGGCGAGATACCCGCGGTGCTTGGCGGGCTCGGCATAGCCATTATATCCACTTCAAAGGGTTTGATTACCGATAAGGAAGCAAGAAAGCAGGGTGTGGGCGGAGAACTCGTCTGCACCGTGTATTAAGAGGGCGACGGATTATGTCAAGGATAGGAAAACAACCGATTGAAATACCGCAGGGCGTTAAGGCGGTCTTGTCCGGTAATACCGTTACGGTAAACGGCCCCGGTGGAAACGTCGCTCAGGCAGTGCACCCCGACATGACGGTCAAGATCGAAGGGCAGACGATAACCGTCGGCCGTAAAGACGACACCGGAAAATCAAAGGGACTCCACGGCCTCACGAGGACGCTCATAGCGAACATGGTCATCGGAGCAAAGGACGGATTCGAGAAAAAGCTCGAGCTCGTCGGGGTCGGTTACAAGGCCGAGGTCAAGGGCGAAAGTATAACTCTCGCGCTTGGTTTCAGCCATCCCGTCAACTTTTCCCTGCCTAAGGGGGTAAAGGCTACCGTGGAGAAACAGACCATCATCACGCTTAAGGGCGCCGATAAGCAGCTTGTCGGGCAGGTCGCGGCGGATATAAGGGCGAAGAGGCCGCCGGAACCGTACAAGGGCAAGGGCGTAAAATACGTTGACGAAGTTATAAGGAGAAAGGCAGGCAAAGCCGGAAAGGCCGGAGCCGCCGGAGGTAAATAAGGTTACCCCCTTTTTCAAAGGGGGGTTAGGGGGGATTCACGCGCTATGACGATTAAAAGACTCGCCGGTTGGGAAAAGAGAAAGGCAAGGGTAAGGAAGAAGGTATCGGGCACGCCGGAGCGTCTCCGGCTTAACGTCTACCGCAGCAATTCCCATATCTACGCCCAGATTATAGAAGATATCGCAGGCAAGACGCTCGTAAGCGCTTCCACGAAAACGAAGGAGCTTAAGGCGGTCATTGCGAAGCTTAATAAGACTGACGCCGCGAAGAAGGTCGGCGAGTATATCGGGAAACTCGCGAAGGGTAAAGGTGTCGAGAAGGTAGTGTTCGACAGGGGCGGTTTTCTTTATCACGGCAGGATAAAGGCGCTTGCGGAAGGCGCAAGGGCGGCGGGACTTAATTTTTAGCGGTTATTCGGTCGTATTAAAGGGAGGCGTTTTTGGAAAAGTCGGCTCAACACGGGGAACTGAAAGACAAGCTCGTATACCTTAACAGGGTTTCCAAGGTCGTTAAGGGCGGCAAAAGATTCAGCTTTAGCGCCATCGTCGTGGTCGGAGAC
>JBAQMW010000205.1:0-6037 GCA_049303155.1 Thermodesulfobacteriota bacterium
GTGCAGTTCCACCCCGAGAGCATACTCACGGAGTCGGGCATGAGGCTTTTGGAGAATTTTTTGAAACTGAAAGGGTGAGCAGTATGATAAGAGAAGCCATAGCAAAGGTCGTCAAAGGCGTCGACCTGATGGAAGCCGAAATGGTGGACGTGATGAACGAGGTCATGGCCGGAGACGCCACTCCGGCCCAGATAGCCTCTTTCATAACCGCCCTCCGGATTAAGGGCGAGACCGTATCCGAGATAACCGGGGCCGCGAGGGTCATGCGGGAGAAGGCCGAGAAGGTGAGCGTGGAAGACTTGGCGGTCGTTGACACGTGCGGCACCGGAGGGGACGAGGCCATGACGTTCAACATCTCGACTGCCGCCGCCTTCGTCGTGGCCGGGTGCGGCATAACGGTCGCGAAGCACGGCAACAGGGCAGTATCGTCCAAGAGCGGCTCGGCGGACGTTTTAAAGGCTCTCGGAGTGAACATAGAGGCAGGGGTCTTGATTGTCGAGGCGTGCTTGAGGGACGTCGGCATAGGATTCATGTTCGCGCCGCTCATGCACTCGGCCATGAAGTTCGCCGCGCCCGTGCGGCGCGAAATCGGGATAAGGACGATATTCAACATGCTTGGCCCTCTTACGAATCCGGCCGGAGCCAAGAGGCAGGTCTTGGGCGTTTACGCGCCTGAATTGACCGACATCTTCGCCAAGGTGCTTTTAAACCTCGGAAGCATGCACGCCTTCATAGTGCACGGCTCGGACGGATTAGACGAGATAACCCTCACCGGAGAGACCAAGGTTACAGAACTCAAGGACGGCTCCATAAAGACATACCACATAAAGCCCGAGGACTTCGGCATAAAGAGGTGCGGGGCAGTGGACATAATGGGCGGAGATTCGGAAGAAAACGCCCGCATAATAACGGACGTCTTCCTCGGAAAGAAAGGCCCTGCGAGAGACATCGTTTTGCTTAACGCCGCGGCCGGGATAGCCGTCGCCGGGAAGGCGAGGAGCCTCGAAGAGGGCGTTGCCATAGCGCACGGCTCGATTGATTCGGGCGAGGCCATGAAAAAACTCAAGGCCCTTATCGCCAAAACCAATGGCTGAACCCTTATAGACGATGAAAAAGCCCGGCATACTCGAAGAGATACTTAAGCATAAGGAGACGGAGGTAGCCGGAAGGCGCGCCCTCGTTACGGACGAGACCCTTATAGAGGGAATCAAAACCGCGAGTCCTCCGAGGGTCTTCTCGTCCGCCATAATTAAAGACAGAATAAACATAATCGCCGAGGTAAAGAAAGGCTCTCCCTCTAAAGGGATAATAAGAAGCGGCTTCGACCCTCTTTCGATAGCGAGGACGTACGAGGAAAACGGCGCCGCCGCCATATCGGTTTTGACGGACGAGAAATATTTTTTCGGAAGCTTTGAAAACCTAGTGATGATAAGGCGCGAGGTCGCGTTGCCTCTTTTGAGAAAGGATTTCATAATAGACCCGTATCAGATTTACGAGGCGCGTTCGGCGGGCGCGGACGCGGTGCTTCTCATAGCAGCGGCGCTTCCGAAGAAAACCCTTTCGGAATTCATAACCCTTACGGAATCTTTAGGCATGGCGGCTCTGGTGGAGGTTCATACTGAAGATGAACTCTTTAATGCGCTTGAGGCAGGGGCAACTATAATCGGCATCAACAACAGAGACCTTAATACGTTCAAGACCGACATCGCTACGACGGCGCGCCTCGCGAAACTCATCCCGCCTGGCAAGATAGTAGTGAGCGAAAGCGGGATAAATACGTACGGCGACGTAAAGAGGCTTTTGATTGAGGGCGTCAAGACGTTTCTCGTGGGCGAGGCTCTTGTGAGGGAAAAGGACGTCGGGAGAAAACTCAGGGAATTAAGGGGAGTCGTTTAGAGATGACGGTAAAGATAAAGATATGCGGCATAACAAACTTGGACGACGCTTTGTTTGCCGCGGAAAACGGAGCCGACGCGCTGGGTTTTGTTTTCTGGAAGAAAAGCCCGAGGTTCGTCGAACCCTCCGTGGTAAAGGCCATAGTGAAGACGCTCCCGCCTTTTGTCTCGACAGTCGGGGTTTTCGTTGATGAAGAATCGTCGAGAATAAATGAAATCGCGAGGCAGGCAGGGCTGAATTGCGTTCAGCTTCACGGCTCGGAAACCCCGGAGTTTTGCAAAGGCATTGAGGCCAAGGTCATAAAGGCGTTCAGGATAAGGCGCTCCGCCGATATTTCTCCTCTTTCGGATTACGGCGTTTCGGCGTTTCTTCTCGACGCTTATTCGGAAGACGCGCCCGGAGGCACGGGCAAGACTTTTAATTGGGATTACGCAATAGAGGCGAAAAAATACGGCAGAATCATTCTCTCCGGCGGCCTTACTCCGGTAAACATAGAAGAGGCTCTTCGTAAGGTAGGCCCGTACGGAGTTGACGTGAGTTCCGGGGTTGAGGCCTCGAAGGGCAGAAAAGACAAGGTCAAGGTATCTGAATTCATTCGACTGGTAAGGGGTTTTTGTGATGGCGAAAAAGCAGGTAAAAAAGGCTCAAAGAAAATTGCCTGACGAAAAAGGGCATTTCGGGCCGTACGGCGGAAGGTATATCTCCGAGACCTTGATGCCCGCCGTCATAGAGCTTCAAGAGGCCTATAAAAAGTTCAAAAACGACAAGTCTTTCAAGGACGAACTCGCCTACTATTTCAAGCATTACGTAGGCCGTCCGACGCCTCTTTACCATGCCGAGAGGCTTACTAAGGTCGTCGGCGGGGCCAAGATATATCTTAAGAGGGAAGACCTCTGCCATACCGGAGCGCATAAGATAAACAACACCATCGGCCAAGCCCTTCTCGCGAAGAGGATGAAAAAGGGACGGGTCATAGCGGAGACAGGCGCGGGTCAGCACGGAGTCGCAACCGCCACGGTCGCGGCCATGTTCGGATTAGAATGCGAAGTTTACATGGGCGAGGACGACATAAAACGCCAGAGCCCGAACGTCTTCAGGATGAAACTTTTAGGAGCAAAGGTAAATCCCGTGAGTTCCGGAAGCAGAACCTTAAAGGACGCCATGAACGAGGCTTTAAGGGACTGGGTTACTAACGTATTCAATACTTTCTATATCATAGGGTCGGTGGCCGGGCCTCATCCCTATCCAATGATAGTGAGGGATTTTCAATCGGTTATAGGACGTGAGGCAAGGAAGGACATATTAAAGGCCGAAGGACGGCTCCCTGACATGCTCATAGCCTGCGTCGGCGGAGGCAGTAACGCTATGGGGCTTTTTCATCCGTTTCTTCTTGACGCGAAGGTCGCGCTTGTCGGAGTCGAGGCCGGAGGAGAAGGCATAAGGAGCGGCAGGCACGCGGCCACGATATGCGCGGGCAAGGTCGGGGTATTGCACGGAAGCAAGAGCTATCTCATTCAGGACGAATACGGTCAGATTATAGACACTCACTCTGTCTCGGCAGGGCTTGATTATCCGGGCGTTGGGCCGGAGCATTCGTATCTTCACGACACCGGCAGGGTCGGCTACGTTTCTATTACCGACGCCGAGGCCATAGATGGCTTCAAGCGCCTTTGCCTCACCGAAGGCATAATACCGGCCCTTGAAAGTTCTCACGCAATTGCTTACGCCGTGAAGGCCGCGAAGAAACTCGGCAAAGGCAAGGTGATTGTCGTGAACCTCTCCGGAAGGGGAGACAAAGACCTCGCAACCGTATCCAACATATTGGGGTATAAACTATGAACGTAAAAGAAACGCGCCTTAAACAGACCTTCGAGTATTTAGCGAAAAAGGGCGAAAAGGCCTTAGTGGCCTTTATAACCGCCGGAGATCCGGACATGAATTCGACAAGGAATTTCATCTCCGCCATAGAGAAGGGCGGGGCCGATATAATAGAGCTTGGCATACCGTTTTCAGACCCCATGGCCGACGGTCCGACGATACAGGCCTCGAGCGAGAGGGCGCTTAAAAACGGCGCCACGCTCGACAAGGTCTTCACTCTTGTCGAGAACACGAGGAAGACCTCTAATATTCCCATAGTGCTTTTCGGCTACTATAATCCGGTTTTTGTTTACGGCGTAAAGAGGTTCGCGAAGAGGGCGTCGGAGGCCGGGTGCGACGGAGTATTGATAGTGGATCTTCCGCCGGAGGAATCCGGCGAGCTTAAAAAAGAGCTCGACGCCGTTGGAATACCACTTATATATCTCTTGACTCCGACGAGCGGCGAAGACCGGATGAGGATTGTCGCGAAGGGCGCATCGGGATTCATATATTACGTGAGCGTCGCGGGGGTTACGGGCGCGAGGCGGAGCCTCTCGAATAAGATAGCCAAATCGGTAAAGAAGATAAGGAAGTTCACCGACGTGCCGATCGGGGTAGGGTTCGGCATATCCACTCCGGAGCAGGCAAGAGAGGTTGCCGCTTTTTCGGACGCCGTGATAGTCGGAAGCGCGATAATAAACGTCATATCAAGCGCGAAGGACAGCGTTACAGCCGCGGCCAAGGTGGAAGAATTTGTCCGGGGACTGAAGCAGGCTTTAAAGTAGCAACGGGCGGAAATGACAAAATAAGCGCGTGTCATTGCGAGTCCGCCATCATTATTGGCGGACGAAGCAATCTCTCTTTTTATGCTACCGGAATGACAAAGTTGGGGTAGTATTCGCGGGAGAATCATGGCCGAAAATAACCATATCGAAGAAGCCCTCAGAAAAGAACTCAAGAGGAGGGACATCGAGGTAGCCCTTTACAGGGAACTCGGAGCCCTTACGAGCGAGGCCGTGCCCCTTGGCACGATTCTGGATCGCCTCATGGATTATGTCTTACTGGCCATGGAGACGGACAGCGGAACCCTTTACCTTCTTGACGAGCCAAAGAAAGAGCTTGTCTTCGAGATAGTAAAGGGGCCTATGGCCGAAAAACTCCGAGGCAAGCGCATGGGCATGAACGAGGGCATCGCGGGGCACGTCATGCAGACAGGAGAGCCTCATATATCGGACATGTTGAGCAAAGACAAGATGTGGAGAGGGCAGGGCGCCGGTTTCGAGGTCGACCGGAGACGGGCTTCGATAACGGTGCCGGTAAAACTCAAGGGAAAACCAATGGGCGCGATAACCGTAATCGGCAAAGACGCCGAAGGTATGGGTTTTGTCAAGGAAGACGCCGAGACGCTGCTTTCCATCGCGAACCATTTTTCCATAATAATGGAAAGAGGGGAGCTTCTTTCATCCCTCGCAAAAAAGGTCGCCCAGCTCGAAACCCTAAACGTTGTCGGCGCCCTTCTCATATCCACGCTCGACGAGAAACTCGTCCGGACGCGGGCAATGGGCGCGATAACGAAACTCATGGACGCCGAGGCCGGTTCCCTTCTTCTCGTGGATAAAAAGACGGGGGATCTCTACTTCGAGGTCGCGCTCGGAGAAAAAGGAAGCGAGATAAAGACGGTAAGGCTTAAGATAGGTGAGGGAGTGGCCGGATGGGTCGCGAAGCACGGCACCCCGGCCCTCATACCGGACGCCGCGACTGACGAGAGATTTCAGGCGAGGGTGGACAAGAAAAGCCAATTCGTCACGAGGAACATGGTTTGCGTTCCGGTGAAGATAAAGGCGGACATCATCGGCGTATTGCAGGCCATTAACAAGGTAGGAGGGGTTTTTACGGAAGAGGACAAGGGACTCTTCGAGCTTTTCGCGGATCAGGTCGCCATAGCGCTTGATAACGCGAGGCTTTATCAGGAGATAAGGGCAACCTTCTACGCCACATCAGGCGCCCTTGCCGAGGCCATAGAAAAACGCGACCCATACACCGGAGGCCACACGAAACGAGTTTTGGAATACAGCCTCATCATAGGCCGCGAGATGGGGCTGGAGAAGGTCGAGCTCGAAAACCTGAAACTTTCGGCAGTGCTTCACGACGTCGGAAAGATTGGCGTTGACGACGCCATATTGAGAAAGCAGGGGCGCCTCGACGACGAGGAGCAGAAGGAGATGATGAAGCATCCGGACTTCGGGGGCGATATAATGAAGCGCGTGCCGCAACTCAGTAATAT